>JAEWOZ010000078.1 GCA_023399505.1 Fusobacteriota bacterium
AACTTAAAGTTAGAACCCCAGCTTTTTTTGTCATGGTTCCCTAAAATATCAGGATTTAAGTGAGAATATAAAAGATATGCTGTTCCCATACAAGCTAAAGCGCCATTTAATACTTTCGAAGTAGCAGTCCTTGTCTTATCATTTATGTTAGACAAACAAAATGCTATTCCATTAAATGTTGTATTCCTAGTAAACTCTAAAAGATATTCATCTATTCCAATTTCTTGATCAAAATTCTGCCCAAATATTCCATTTTTTTTACTCATTATAACATTATTTTCTCTTAAAACTAATTTATCGTTACCATTTGAATTTTTTAAAACTTCTGAACAAAATTCATCTTCTTTTTTAAAATTCCCATTCTCACTTTTCTCATAACTCATTTTTAATTTATATGTTTGAGAAGAGATAATAGGAAATATCTCTTCTTCTAGCTCTAATATTTTAGTAGAAAAATTATCTAAGTATTTTATATTCTCAATATCTACTTTACGATTATTAAAGAAAATGTCTAAAGAATTATCTAGAGAAAATTCTTTACAGAGCTTACTAGCTGAACAATCTACACAAATTTTAATATATAGCTTTTCTTGAGGGTTTCTTATTTTTGAAATAAAATCCCTTACCTTTTCATCATCTAACCAGCTAAAATGATAAATAGGTTTCCTTTTAATTATACCTTCTATATCATCATATATTATCTCTTCATTACTTTTTTCTTTAATAATTTTTAATTTTGTATTAGCAAGTTCTGAATAAGTATTATTATTTTCTTTATAAAATAAATTAAAATGAAGTTTGTTTATATTGTAATTGATTTTAGAAATGGCTTTATGAAATAAGTTAGTTAGAAATTTATCATTTAATCCTCTAAAGAATGTAGTGCCATCAAGTTTTATTAAATTGTCAGGATCAATCATAGGCTTTATCGATTTAGAATCATTATCAAAAAGAGATTTTTCATCAAAAGTTCCAAAATATTTTATGTTTTCATCTTCTAAAGATAAAATGGTTTGGAAACTAGTATGAAGCACAGAACTTTCTAAGTACTCCTCTTTAAACAATAAATAAAGTTTTAATTTGCCTCTCTCCTCTTCATAATTTTTTCCTAATAAAGAGGAGCTTAAATTAAAATTTATTTCTTCGTTATTATCTAAATAGAAATCTTTGTAAGCTACAAATTTATCTTCATTTTTTAATTTTAGTAATAAGATAGAACTATATCTTTTATTTTTATCGAACTTTGAAATAATTTTATAACTATAGTTATTATTCTCCTTTTCTTCAATTATCTTGAGAATAGGTAATGATTTTTCAAAATTAATATTAAAATTATAAATACCACTTTGAGTAAAATTGAAAGTTGTCTCTTTAGGCATAAATCCTTTTACATCAAGTTTTAATTTAATTTCATTGTCGAATTTTAAACTATTATCAACTAAATTAATAAAATGAATCTCTTTAATATCTTTATTAATAACAAAAGGGACTTCTTTGTCTTCTCTCTTTATAACTAAATTTTGAGATTGTATTAAATTATTTCCCTCTTTTAAATGCATTTTTGCTACAGCATACTCTACATTTAGAGATAAATTAGAGACATTATCTAAAGCTAATAGCTCCATTTTGTTATCTTTATAAAATGATTTCAAATAATAATCTTTTGAAAATTCAAAAATGCCTAATTTTATATTTAATTTTATAGGAAAACTTGTGCTTTCTCTTCCTTCTCTTATAAATCTTATAAGTAATTTATTATCTTCAAATTTCTGGTCAATTAATTCTACATTATCCTTAGAACCAATTTTTTTAGAATTTTTATCAAAAATAGCTTTAACGTTAAAATCAATTGATTTATTTTTTACCATCTCTAATACTGGAAGAGGTAAAAGGAACTTAAATTCTTTTTCTATAGAGAAAATGTTAGGATTATCTATTTCATAATCAATATCGAATTTTACATTAGTTAATTTATTAACATTATTTATAAAAATATTTATATTATTATCTACATTCTTCAGACTTGCTTCAAATCTCTCTATAACTTTTTCATTCTTTTTTAAAAATAAAATATAATTTCCTAAATCTTCTTCTTTAAATACTCTAGAAGTTTCAAAATTTGTAGTAGGTAATAAAAATTTTTTGTTTTTTTCATCTAAAGGTATTAGTTCAAATGTTAAGCTTTCGATATTTGAACTAAAAAACACTTTACTTCCTTTTAGCTTTTCTTTCTTAACAACATATTCACTGGAACACTTAAAGTATTTTTTGCCCCTTTCATCAATGATTTTTATTAGATTATTTCCCTTAATTGAATATCCTTTATTTTCAATTTTAATAAAAAATTTTCCAATCTCGTCTTTCAAATCAAAAAAATATTGTCCATTGTTTTTAAAAATTCCTAAAATATCTTTTTCATTATTTGTTAATTTTATATTTAATTCATTTAAAAAATTTCCATCTTCATCTCTCAAAGTAATATATAAAAAATTTTCTAAATTAGAAAAACCTTTTCTAATTGCTTTTGCCTCTGTTGCATCTATACAACTTAATAATAAAAATATAATTAATAACATAAAAAACTCCTTCTAAATATTAATTTAGAAAGAGTTTATAAAAAGTCTAAAATTTTATTTTGATTTATTGTAAGCTTTTCTCGCTTCTACAAAACAATTCCAATTTTTAAGTATAGTAGACCTATTATTACCAGCAGGCATATTATTAATTGCCTCTACTAAATTAGCCTCTAAAGTTTCTTGCTCATCCATATCATATGGACCTTTTGCTTTCCATCCATTAAATGCAAATTTAACTCCATTGCTACCTAAAGTATTTATATTTTCCTCTAATGTTTTTAGTCTAGCATCTGCTTTAGCTTTTAATTCTAAATTATTTAAAGATGTAGAACAACTAACTATTGAATATGCTGCTGTTAATAGTAAAAATTTATTTCTCATTTTTCATCTCCTTAAAGTGTTTTTCCTTTTGAACCATTATAAGCTTTTCTTGCTTCTATAAAACAATTCCAAGCCTTTACTAACTTAGTTTTTTTATCCGAGTTAGGCATTGCGTTAATTGCATTTGCTAACTGAGCCTCTTGAGTTTCGTTTTCGTCCATATTATATTTACCTGCAGTGTTCCACCATTCGAACTTCTGCATTACATCACCAATTAAAGTTTCATTTATAGCTTTTTCCAGAGTTTTAAATCTAGCATCTGCTTTAGCTTCTAATTCTGAATTAGTTAAAGGTGTAGAACAACTAGCAATTGAACATATTGCTGTTAATAATAAAAATTTATTTCTCATTTCCTCTCCTATATTTAATCTTATATTTTAATTTTAAATCTCTATTTCAGATTTTTCAAGTTTAATTCTTGAAAAAAGAATAAATTTTAGAAAAATTAGAACATAAAAAAATCTTTCTAGTATTAATTAGAAAGATTAAACTTTTAAATTATTAAAATTTAGTTTCTACCTGGTAAGCTAGCTATGTAAGCATCTGCAGCTTTTTCGTATTCGCCCCAAGCTGTGTTCATTTTGCTATATAAGCCATCCTCGATTGCATTTATATCGTCTTTAGCAGCAGCGAAAGCCTTAACAAATTTATTGCTTTCTACAGCTAAATTTGCATCTGTATATTCAGTATTTTCTAAATCTACGATAGCTGATTTTACAGCTTTAATTTCGTCAGTAGCCTTATCATTAGTAGCTAATACTTCAGCTGAAACAGCTTTAAATGATTCCCATTTATTGTTTGCTGATTTTAGTAAATCAACAGTTGATGCACCACCGAAGCAGCTAGCTAATGCAACTGATACTATTCCTAATAAAAATTTATTTCTCATTTTTTCTCCTTAATTATATATTTAATGTTTATTTTTAAAAATAAACAAAATTCTTTTTGTTTTTCAAGCTTGAATTTTAATTTTTTAAGGCTTCAATTAAGTGAAATTGCTTAACAAACCTTATGTAAAATTCTTAAGCGCAATTATATCACAAAAGTACTCTAATGAGAAGCCCTATGCAAGAAAATTTTATCTAGTTTTCAAGAAAATTTTGTTTTATATAATAGAGTATGATAAAATTTTAATAGTTAAGGTGATAAAAATGGTTTTAAGTTTGTTATTTTTTTTTATTAATTTGAATTTATTAAGTAATTCAAATAACATAGCATTTGTAAGAATTAAAGTAGAAAATGAACGTAATGAAATAGTTAAAAAAGCTAGAATTATTTATAGATATGGAAGAGATGAAATAAATATTTTTACAAATGATAAAGGTGAAGCAGAATTTACTTTAAATGCTGGAATTGGTCTATTGAAAATATACAAAGAAGGCTTTTACTCTAAAGGGCATATAGAAAATTTTCTAATAGGTGAAAACAATATTTTAGTAAAAATTTCTCCTAAGGTTGGAGAGATAAAGGGAATAATTAGCAGCAATAACAATATATTAGCTAATGTACCTATCTTACTAATAAATGATAAAAATGAAGTTATTGAAACGACAAAAAGTTCAGATCAAGGTTCTTTTAATTTTTATAAGGTACCTCTATTTAGGAAATATTATTTAAAAGTTATAAAAGAGAACTTTCTTCCTCATAAGAGCGATGAAATAGTATTGAAGGAGAGAAAGAAATATACAAGAAATATACACCTCAAGACTAAAGAGATGGTTTTAATAATTGAAGTTTGTAATAAAGAAAATAAACCTTTGAATAAAGTTTTTGTGGAGATAGATGGTAGGGAACACGAAACTGATGGTAATGGTATAACTATGTTTAAAATTTCTCCTACTCAAAAGGACGATATAATAGTAAAAATAAGAGAGTATAAAATAGAAAAGAAAGTTCAAATAATAAAAGGAAAAAAATACTTAACACAAAAAATGGTAATAGATTAATCTATTACCATTTTAATGTTTGAAAATGATTCTTTTATATTCTTTGAAATATTCTAAAGCTAAATCTTCATTTTTTATTATAACTAAGTTTTCATAATTTCTATTATTGGCCGAGAAGGTCCAATTGTATGAACCAGTTATTACTATTTTTCTATCAATTACAGCAAATTTGTGATGCATAATGCCATATTTTTTATTAATTATATTTATTTTTAAATTTTTCTTTAACTCTGATATAAGCTTTTTACTACTTGCACCCGAAGCGCATTGCTTATCTATAATTCCTTCTATTTTTACGCCCCTTTTACGCGCATCTAGTAGAGCCTTAATAACTTCTTTATCTGTTAAAAAATAGAGCGCAAAAATTATACTATCTTTTGAATTATTTATACACTCTACTATTCTTTCTCTACAATTATCTCTTGCAGAAAAATGAACCTCTATTTTTGTTTCAATATATCGTGTATAGGATACTGTTATATTAAATGCAAATATTAAGGGAACTATAAATTTCATTATTCTCTCCCTTTAAGCCATTGTATACTTTTTCTTCTTATTCTTTGAATTGAATTATCAATAGCCTTAGTATCCTTTTTTAATAAATCAGCCATCTCCTTATACTCATATCCACTTACTAGATATCCGAATACTTCTTGTTCAAACTCACTCAGATGTTTTTTTAGAAAACTGGATAAAGATTCCATTTCAGCTTTAGTTATACATATCTCTTCTGGATTATCATAAAAATATGAAGAGAATCCTTGAGGATTTGAACTCTCGCCTATAATGTCAAAATCCCCTGCTTCAACTGCTTTGCTTGAAGAGAGATTTTTAGGTGAATTAGCAACTTTAACCGCAGTTATAATTTGTCTCTGGATACATAAAGCAGCGAAAGCATTAAAAGAGGCAAATTTATCTTCATCATATCCTTTAATAGCTTTAAATAGACCTACCATAGCTTCTTGAAGTACATCATCTTTTTCAGCACCATTAATAAAAAAATCTTTTGCTTTAACATATACGAAACCTTTATAAAGGCTAATAACTTTCTCTATAGATTTCTTATCTCCTTTTTTGGCCTCTTCAAGTAATTCAGGCGTAATTTTTTCTTTTGAGTCTTTCATTTTATCCTCCTGTTACTTGAGCTAATATTATTCCACATGCTACTGCAACATTTAAAGAATTAGCTTTTCCCTTCATAGGAATTTTTACCAAAAAGTCGCATGAATCTTGAACTCTCTTTTTCATCCCGCTCTCTTCGCTGCCCATCACTATACAACATTTTTTACTATATTCTATCTCTTTAAAGTTTTTAGAAGCTTCTATATCAGTTCCATAAATCCAAAAACCTATCTCTTTTAATCTTTCTATAGACTCAGTCAAATTTGGCACTTCAATTATTTCAATATATGCAAAGGCACCTGCTGAAATTTTAATCACTGTGTCATTTACCTTAACACTATTTTTATTAGGAATTATAATATAGTTTATTCCAAAAGCCTCTGCTGTTCTAATAATTGATCCAAAATTTCCTATATCTTGGATATGATCTAATACTAACACCACTGCTTCAGATTTTTCTTGTAGCAATTTCAGAGCTGATGAAAAAGTAAATTCTTTTTCATCTAATAGTGCCTCAATTTTAAATATTTTATCTTGTTTTACAAACTCATAATCAATTTTATTGTTTCTAGCAAAATTTAATATTTCTACAACTTTTTTATTATTTTTAAAATCTTCACTTATTCTTAGTAATTTTATCTCTTTTTTACCTAATATATCTAAAACCCCTTTGAATCCAATTACTTTTTTCATTACTTTGCCCTTACTATATCTGCCCCTAATTTTAGAAGCTTCATCTCAATATTTTCATATCCTCTATCTATGTAATAAGCTCTAGATAAAGATGTTTCACCATCTGCAATTAAAGCAGCTAGCATTAAAGCCATACCAGCCCTTAAGTCAGGAGCTCCAACTTCTGCAGAAGAGAAATTTGCTTTTCCTTCTATATACGCAAAATGGTTATCAACAGTTCTTATTTTAGCTCCCATTCTTACTAATTCAGGTACTGCCATAAATCTATTTGAGAAAAGTGTCTCTTCAATAATACTATGCCCTTCTAAAGAAGCAAGTAAGACCATTGTTTGAGGTTGTAGATCTGTTGGAAATCCTGGATGTGGCATAGTAGTTATATCAATTGGTTTTATTTCATTTAATTTAGTTAAAACTTTTATATTTTTTCCTTCTATAGAAAATTTAGAACCCATTTTCTCCAATGTATTTAAAAAACCTGTTAAATGTTTAGGCTCGATATTCTTTACTTCTATAGCTCCATCAAATAACTGAGATAAAATAATATAAGTACCTGCTTCTATTCTATCTGGAATGATTTCATATTCAACTGATTTAAGGTCTTTAGAGCCCTCTATAATAATAGTGCTACTTCCTATTCCTTCAATCTTAGCACCCATTTTTACTAAAAAGTTAGCCATTTCAACTACTTCTGGTTCTTTAGCAGCATTTTCTATTTTAGTCATACCTTTTGCTTTAACAGCTGCAGCCATAATGTTTTGAGTAGCTCCTACACTAGGAAATGGAAGCATTATATTATTACCTTTTAATTCAGTAGTATTTAAATTAACATATCCATGTTCAATTGATACATTTACATTCATTTGCTGAAAAGCTTCTAAATGAAAATTAACAGGACGAGGACCTAGTGCGCAACCACCTGGTAAAGAAACTTTAGCTTTTCCTAAGTTACCTAACAAAGGACCTGCTACTATAAATGAAGCTCTCATAGTACTTACT
>JAEWOZ010000007.1 GCA_023399505.1 Fusobacteriota bacterium
AGTTGCAGTCGTGAAACTTATAGGTACAGTGCAATAGATATTGGAGCCCTCTCTTTGGAATATTTCATGAGGCTTTACTCTGACAAATATGTATAAATCTCCAAATGAGCTGCCGTCACCAGCTTCACCATAGCCAGCTATTCTTATTCTAGCTCCTGTCTCTATTCCTTGAGGAATTTTTACTTTTGTTTCAACTATCTCTCTTATATGACCAGAACCTTTACAAGTCTTACAATTTTCTAGAGGGATCTTTCCTTTTCCATTGCATACATCACAATAAGTTACATTAACAAATTGTCCAAATATGGTTCTTGAAACATTTCTTATCTCTCCTGTACCACTACAATTGCCACAGTTCTTAACTTTTTTATCCTGAGCGCCTGTACCAGAACATGCTTTACAATTGCCTACCCTACTATATTTTATTTCCTTTATATCACCTCTTGAAACCTCCTCAAGAGTAACATCTAAGTCATATCTAATGTCTCTTCCTCTATCTTGGGCTTTGGTATTTGAACCACCAAAAGCTCCTCCAAAGAATTCTCCAAATATATCTCCTAAATTTGAAAAAATATCTCCATTACCAAAATCGAAGCCTTGGGAAGAGGCTCCGCCATTTTGTGCACTTTGTTTATAATTTTCATGACCTAAATTATCGTAAGCTTCTCTTTTTTTTTTATCTGAAAGAACCTGATAAGCTTCTGTTACTTCTTTAAATTTAGCCTCTGCCTCTTTATTTCCCTGATTTCTATCCGGATGATACTCCATAGCAAGTTTTCTATAAGCTTTTTTTATATCATCTTCTGTTGCTTTTTTGCTCACTCCAAGAATTTTGTAATAATCTGCCATTTGCAAGACTCCTAATCTTTTCTATAACTATTCTTCTACAACTTCACCTTCAACAACATCTTCTTTTTTATTTTCATTTTGTGATTGTTGTTCTCCACTCTTATTTTGGTTGTCGTTTTGATCATTGTTTTGTTCTGAAGATGCTTGACTGTTTTTATAAACATCTTCAGAAACTTTATACATTGCCTTCTCTACACGATCTGTATGTTCAGTAAGAGTTTGAGCTTCGCTACTATCTTTAACTTTCTTTAAAGCTTCGATTTCATTCTCTATATTTTTTCTATCTTCTTCTTTTATCTTATCTTTATTTTCATTTAAGAACAATTCAGAAGAATATATTACTTGGTCAGCTCTATTTCTTAATTCTATAAGTTCTTTCTTCTTAATATCTTCGGATTCATGCTCTTGAGCATCTCTTACCATTTTTTCGATATCTTTTTCTGAAAGATTTTTGCTTCCACTTATAGTAATTTTGTTTTCCTTACCTGTACCTAAATCTTTTGCATTAACATGTGCTATACCATTCGCATCAATATCAAAAGAAACTTCTATTTGAGGAACACCTCTTCTAGCAGGAGGGATACCTGTTAAATCAAATCTTCCTAGTGATACATTATCACCTGCCATTGCTCTTTCACCTTGTAATACATGAATAGTTACAGCTGGTTGATTGTCTTGAGCTGTTGAGAAAACTTGACTCTTTTTAACTGGAATAGTTGTATTTCTTTCTATAATTTTTGTAAATACACCACCTAAAGTTTCAATACCTAAAGATAAAGGTGTAACGTCTAAAAGTAAAACGTCCTTTACTTCGCCTGTAAGAACACCTGCTTGAATTGCAGCACCTATTGCTACAACTTCATCTGGATTTATACTTTTATTTGGTTCTTTACCAAAGAAATTTCTTACCCATTCTTGAACAGCTACTATTCTTGTAGAACCACCAACAAGTAAAACTTCATCTATATCAGATGGTTTTAGCTTAGCGTCTTCTAAAGCTTTTTTTGTAGGCTCTTGAGTAGCTCTAATTAAATCTTTAGTTAATTCATTAAACAGAGCTCTTGTTAATTTTTTCTCTAAATGTTTAGGTCCTGATGCATCTGCAGTAATGAAAGGTAGACTAATAGTTGTTTCTAACATTGAAGAGAGCTCTTTTTTAGCTTTTTCTGCAGCATCTCTTAGTCTTTGATAAGAACTTTTATCTTTCTTTAAATCAATTCCACTTTCTTTTTTAAATTCATTACTTAACCATTCAACTATCTTTTCATCAAAGTCATCTCCACCTAGGAAATTATTACCATTAGTTGCTTTAACTTCAACAACACCTTCACCTATTTCAAGTACTGATACGTCAAATGTACCTCCACCTAAGTCAAATACTAATACTTTTTCATCTTTTCCTTTTTTATCTAATCCGTAAGCTAGAGCAGCAGCAGTAGGTTCGTTTATTATTCTTTTTACTTCTAGACCAGCTATTCTGCCAGCATCTTTAGTAGCTTGTCTCTGAGCATCTGTAAAGTATGCTGGAACTGTAATAACAGCTTCTGTTACCTTTTCTCCTAAATACGCTTCTGCATCTTTTTTAATCTTTTGTAATATAAAGGCAGATATTTGTTGAGGGGTGTACTCTTTTTCATCTATCTTAACTTTATAATCTTTACCCATATGTCTCTTAATGGAATAAATAGTATGATCTGGGTTAGTAATAGCTTGTCTTTTAGCTATCGCTCCTACTACTTTTTCTTCTCCTTTAATTGTTACAACAGATGGTGTTGTTCTTTCACCTTCTGAATTAACTATAACTTTAGCAGTGCCACTTTCCATTACAGCAACACATGAATTTGTTGTACCTAAATCTATTCCTATTATTTTAGCCATTTTTGTTTACTTCCTTTCCTTTTTTAGAAACTTTTACTAATGATGGTCTAATAACTTTATTAGCCATTGTATAACCTTTTCTTATCTCTTCGATTACACTATTCTCTTTGTAATTATTGTTCTCTTCTTGTGCAATTGCATGATGTAGATTAGGGTCAAATTCTTTCCCCATAGCATCAATTGCTTTTACATTCTCTTTTTCTAAAGTCTCATTAAATTGAGTTAAAGTCATTTCAACTCCTTTAGATAAGATATCAAAATTTTTAGTTTGTTGAGCAAAATGTACTGCTCTATCTAAGTTATCTAAAATATCTAAAAACTTCATTATAAGTTTTTCATTTGCATATTTTATTGTATCTTCTGTCTCTTTTTGTAATCTTTTTCTTGAATTATCAAATTCAGCAGCTTTTAAGAGAAAACTATTTTTCTCTTGCTCGAGTTTTAAATTAAATTCCTCTTTAAGCATTTGAAGTTGTTTTTCTAATTGTTCTATTTTTGTATCATTTTCTGATACTTCATTGTTTATAACTTTCTCTTCCATCTGCACCTCACTCTTTTTTATATTTACTACTTAAATTAGTAACTTCTTTCGCAACATACTCTACAAGACTAACTATTTTAGAATACTCCATTCTTTTAGGACCTACTATTCCGATTATTCCATTTGAGTTACCAAATTCATAAGTAGAGCATATTAGACTTAAATCTTTCATTTGCTCTAATTGAAGGTCCTCACCTAAAAGAATATTTATCTTACCTTTTTCTATCTTATTATTTTTTATTAAGCTTTCTAAGAAATGTTTTAGTTCTCCCTTTGCACTATTAACATTAACATTAACATCTATATTACTCTCTTGCAAAATTTCGTCTCTAACTGACTGAGAACTTTGGATATAGAGACTAGTCTCCATATCAGAAAAGCAATCTTTGATTAAAGCAAGTCTATCTTTTTCTAATTTTATTTCGTTTAAATGAAGTAAAATATCTGAAATTTTCCTACCTTCTAAAGAATTTGTTATTGAATTTGAAATATCTTTTAACTCATCTTCTTTTAAAGGATTATTTATATAGATTTTTTTAGTTTTAATAGATAAATTTTCAGTTACTACAACTGCTAAAATATTGAAATTGTCTAGAGAGACAAATTCTATTTTTTTAAAATTCTCCTGAGCTATTTCAGGCTCTAAAGCAATTCCTACATATTGAGTCATTTCAGAAAGTAAAGAAATACTTTTAGAGAGAACAAATTCTAGCTCTTTAGTCTTTGCTTCGTAACTTCTTTTTATGCTAGAAATTTCTTTCTCAGTAAGTTTTTGTACTTCTAAAAGATAATCTATATAGTATTTATAGCCTTTAGAAGTAGGTGCCCTTCCCGAAGAGGAATGAACTTTCTCAATGTAACCCATATCTTCTAAATCAGCCATAACATTTCTTATAGTAGCAGGCGAAGCATCTAAATGATATTTTTTAACTAATGTTCTTGAGCCAACAGCCTCACCAGAAGTTAAATAATACTTAATTATTGCCTCCAAAACCTCTTTTTCTCTTTTGTTCTTGATCATAGTCCTACTCCAAGTGTTAGCACTCGCATGAGTTGGTTGCTAATTTATAATAAGTATATTATTATTTTTCCTATTTGTCAATAACGTTTCTAAAATTTTTAAGATATGAAGAATTATGCTAGATTTTGCAAGGAAAAGAATCTTTTTGCACATCTGAAATATTAGATTATTCTATAGAGAATAATGGTAGAGAATAATGGTTTTGAATTTATATATTTAAAAAAATTTGAAATGTAGGACTTAGTAAATAATAATTTATTATAAAGAATTAAAAAATTAAAAATTAATAAGGAGAATAAATGAAAAATTCTTTTAAATTAATAGTCCTTTTAGCATTAGCAAATTGTAGTAGTTCAAATGCTTGTAATATTGATACTTCATCACCGATCCAATTAAATAAGCCAGCCTTAAAATCTAACTCAGAAGTTATAGCAGCATATGAAGTGTTAGCAAACAGTAAAACAGAAAACAAAAAAGCTAACTCCTCTTTTGTATTATCAGGAAGTGGAGAGTTAACTGCTACAGTAAAAGTAAATGGTATTCTAAATGTAAATACTACTCCTTCAAATACAATTTCTAATGGGGATTCAGATTTAAATTTAGGAACTATGTCATTAACTATTCAGTACAACGGTGTTAATGAAACTATAGCTGGAAGACCCTATGCGGGCAAAACTTTCAAAATGTACGCTTATAGTGAAGGCTTAATAGGTAAATTGAGAGAGTCAGATGCAGTTGGTATAAAATTAACAGCTACGGCTATCTCTCCTGAAAACAATACGGCTCAAATGAATTTGAACACTACACCTATTACTCTATCCAGTTCGAGAAATTTAGGGAACCTGGAACCATATAACAATGTTAATCCGTCTGTATTAGTAGCAAGCTGGGATGTAAATCCTAGTAATGTCCAATCCATTAAAAATACCATTAATTTAAATGTTACTGGTTTATTTGGATCTTCTGGAGTACCAAAAAGTGCTCAGGACTATTTAGGAAATATAGGTTTCTTCTTTGTAGCTGAAGATAGTCAACCATTAGCTAATGGTGATGTACTACAAACTCAAATGGACTCTTTTTCTTCAAATGGTAAAGTATATATTGTCAGTGAAAATAACCCTTCATCCCTACCCTACAGTGTTAAGATAGTAGCAGATAACATTAGCTTACCAAACCAAGTTAAAATAACTACTAAGTCTAGCTCAAGTTCTCAAAATAGTGATATAGTAGGAAAACTAAAAAGTGGCGTAATAACAGCTACATATAATTCAAGAAAAATATTTATTAAGAAAATTAATTCTAATTTAAGAATAATAAATGGTGAAAATGAAACAGAATTTAGGGATTATCAATAATTATAATGTCGCTTTTTTAAGATAAGATTAAGGAGAAAAATATGAAAAAGTTATCTCTAATTTTAATATTATTTTCATGTTCTTCACTTAAACATAATAAAATAGCAGATTTAAAAAGACATAAAGAGAGAAACTTCATTAACGGTATAAGAAGTGAAATATGTTTTTCGGAAAATAATAAAAGATATTTTTATTCTTCAGATATTTCAAATAATGGCTTATACTTAGGGAATGTTTATTTTCCATCAACTAATGAGTCTACTTCAACGACCTATAATTCATTAACAATCGCTAACAATAGTTTATCCTTTAATAACTCAAATTTAGTTGGTAATGTTCAAGCGAATGGATACTTAACATTAAATATAGAATATTATAATGTACATGAAGAGGTACGACCGGGTAAACCTTATGCAGGTCAGATATACAGGCTATATGCCTATAGCGAAGGAATCATAGGATTATTGAAAAGTAACGACATAGTAGGAATTAGAATTAAAGTAACAAACCAAAGCCCTGAAGATGCTAAATTAGCATCTATTACAATGAAAGTAGATGCCTCTAATTTATTGTTAGCTAATTCTAGATTTTTGTCTAATAATCAAAATTCAACTACGAATATTGGAGCTTACGAAGTAGCTAAATGGGTAGTTCAAAACAGTGCGCAACGTGATTTGAAAGGAAAATTTAAAATAGAGATAATTGGAATTTTTGGAAATGGAACTACAGATATAAAAAGTGCTCAAAGATACTTAGGGGCTCTAGAGTTCTATCTTGTGAGAGAGAATGAAAATTCAAATTTAAATACACAAGATATATTAAATGCTCAACTAAATGAGTTCATAAATAATAGTGCTATTTACAATAAAATTTCAGGCGAACAGGGTATGCCATACAATTTTCAAATTCATTCCTCCTCTACTCCTCAAAATATAACCATTAAATTAAACAATGGTTCTTATACAGTAACAAATGCAAAATTATCAGGAGGAGTTATAGTGGCTCCAAATGGTAACTATTTTGGATATCCTTATATAAGGGCTATAATAAAACATAATACACAAGATTATACGAAATTTGATATACAAGGTTTTACAAGTGAAACAACAGTTCACAGTGCTACTTACAAAAAACAATAAAATAACTAAGCTTATTACTTAGTTATTTTTTTCTTTAAAATATTTTGAAGAACTAGAAGCAATAAAGTAAGTATATATGGGAAAGAAAACATCAAAGAAGGAGGTATATTTAAGTTATAAATTTCTATAAAATACTGAAAAATATCAATCATACCAAATAATATAATAATTCCAAATATTTTAAGAGGATTATTATTTGCCAATGATGTAACAGCCAAAGCTATAAAACCTCTTCCTCCCGATAAGTTAGGGTTAAAATAACCTATTCTTCCTATTGAAAGGTACATTCCTGCAAAAGCAGCAAAAAGATTGCTTAATATAAAAGAAATATGTTTTATAAATAAAAAGTACTTTTTCTCTTTCAATAATTTAGGAAAAATTTTATCTATTAAAAAATACGATATAAAAACAATTATAAAAATAAAATAACTTAAAATAGGCAAAGAAAATAAGTTAGGCAAAAGAGGAGCTGCTGGAGAATTTCCTGATACTTTAAATATTGATTTTAATATAAAGATTGAAAAGCTAGACATTAAAAGATTATAGGCTGTTCCAGCCATAACTTGTTCTGTTTTAATATTTATAACTAAATAAGATTGAAAAGTTGCTAAAATCAACACAACTAAAGTACCAAGACCTAAGCCTATCCATGCGCTGGAAAAATAATAAGAAAAAATTGCTGATGAGAAAGCGCCAACAATTATTGAGCCTTCTAGTCCTAAATTTGATATTCCAACATTTTCTGAGAAAGATGCTCCTATAGCTGTTATTAATAGAGGTAGTAAATTTAAAACAGCTAATTTAATTGTTATTAACATTTTTTTCTATTCTCTCTTCTTTGATCAACCAGTTTGCAGATGCAAATAATATAATCAATGCCTTTAATATAGTTATGACTTCAGAAGGAACACCAGAAAAAATAGACATTTTTATTGCTCCTTCTGATAAAGCTCCAAATAAAAATGCTGTTATTATTATACCCAATGTTGTTTTACCTAATAATGCTATAACTATTCCATCAAATCCAAATTGACTCATAATTCCATAAGAATATCTAAAATTAGCTACCCCTGATAATATTCTCAAGGAACCTGCAACTCCAGAAACAAAAGCCGAAATAGACACTGTTATTAGTATTAAGTTGCTATTTTTTATTTTTAAGAATTTTATATCTTGTCCTAGTTTAGTTTTTTCTGTTATATACCAATAAAAATATGCGAAGAGAAGGGATATAAAGATCCATAATATTGGACTTGTAATGTGAGAAACATAAGGCACTATGGAACTGCTACCTGTTCCATCTGACGTTTTAAGTATAGTATTCAGTAATGATGCTTCTAAATTAAAAATAATATAATTGAACATTATGGAAGAGATAGCTTCGTTTACATTAAAAGCTATCTTTAAATATCCTATTATTAATCCTATTAGGGCTGCACCTAATCCTCCTACTAATAGACTCAATAATGGGCTAATGAAAAAGATAGAACCTATTTTTATAGCAGATATTGTTCCTAATAGGCCACCTATTATTAATTGCCCTTGGGATGAAATGTTAAACATCCCCCCTCTTAAAGTAAAAGAAAAAGACAATCCAGTTAAAAGTAAGATAGATGTTTTTTCTAAAGAACCTTTTATATTTTCATAACCCCATAGTGCACCCTTGACAATTTGAAAGTATGCCTCAATGGGATCTTTATTAATGAAAATTATAAGGAAAGAGCTTAATATAATTGCTATGAATAAACTTATAAAAGAAATTTTGTTTCTCAATATTACCTCAATATTAAATAGTTTTATTCCCTTATATGAAAATTAGCAAGGGGCTAACCTTGCTAATTCCATTATCTCTTTGAGAATTGTGGGCTTTTTCTTGCCTTCTTCTTCCCATATTTTTTTCTTTCGGTTCTTCTTGAATCTCTTGTTAAAAGTCCTTCTTCTTTAAGAACTCTTCTATTATTTTCATCTAATTCGACTAAAGCTCTCGCTATTCCATGTTTTAAAGCACCTGCTTGTCCAGCAAGTCCTCCACCATGAACATTAACATGGATACTAATTTTATCCAAGTAATTTGTTAATTCTAGAGGTCTTACTACTTCTTTAACTAAGCTTGATCTATTTAAAAAATATTCTTCTAAGCCTTTTTTGTTAACTACAAAGCTATTGGTATTCCCAGGTCTTAATATAACTCTAGCTACACTAGTTTTTCTTCTTCCAGTGCCTAAATATTGTATTATATTATTCATTATTATTTCTCCTTATAACTCTAATTCTAGTACTTGAGGATTTTGAGCCATATGAGGATTTTCACTTCCAACATATACCTTTAGTCTTTTTAACATTTGATCACCTAATTTGTTTTTAGGAAGCATTCTTTTAACTGCTAAAACTATTACATCTTCTGGCTTTTCATCTAATTTTTCTGTTAAAGTATTAGTCTTTAAATATCCTAAATATCCACTATGTCTATAATACTTCTTTTGTTTTAGTTTTCTACCTGTTACGCCTATCTCTTTAGCGTTAGTAACAACTATAAAATCACCTGAGTCTACATGTGGAGTATAAGTAGTTTTATGTTTTCCCATTAGTCTAATAGCTATTTGAGAAGCAACTCTACCTAAAATTTTATCTTTAACATCAACTGTGAACCATTCTCTTTTAACATCTTCTTTTCTTAAAATAAACGTTTTCAACTTATTACCTCTATATAAAATATATCAAATTTTTAGATGTATTTTAACATTTTATAAGCCTATTGTCAATTATAAAAATTAAGTTCAGAGAATCTTTTATACATATATATTATTTAAAAATTTCTAACAATCTATATATTTTTAAATCTAAATTTGATTTAAAATCTATAACAGATATCAATACAACCTTTTACTATAGTTTTGTCTTTGCATTTGAAATTGGGAGGATATAAATAAACTTCCTTTAAAATATTACTTGATAAACTTAAATCATTAATTACAAGCTTATTCACATTTAAACCTAAGCTAAAACTATACAATTTAAAATTGTTACTTCTTTTATTAAAATTAGAAGTATATTTAAAATCTAAGGTAATATTTACATCATCTACCAGTTTCTGTATGTCTTTGATACTTAAAGATGCCGTTTCTTTATAAAAGTTCGCTTTTTTTGAATAACCAAATATAGTACCGTCAACATTTATAATATTCCAGCCTTTAAAAAGAATAGCATTTCCACCACCTTTGAAGCTAAGAAATAACCTTTTTATTTCATTTTCTTTATAAATCACTTCGAATTTTGCAAAAATATTAGAAGAGCTAAATAACTGAAAAACACTTCCGGAAGAGTTTTCATAGATATTTGAATTTAAAAAAATTTCCCCTTTTACAATTCTTTCTAAATTAATTTTAACTCTTTTGTAATCTTCCCATTCAAACTCATAACTTAATTTACTCAACTTATTTCTAGTGCTAAAATTTCCTTTCAAAATTAAACCTAAAATAGTTTCTTCATATTCTTTTAATTTATCTTTCATATAATTTTCCTTCTTAAAATTAAATATTAAAGAAGTTTTTAGATATTCATTTGATAGGTAAATAGTTGTTTTATTTAATAAAACCCTTTTTAAAACTTCATAATGCATAATATGATTTTCTATAGTTAAATCCTCGATTATTTTAATATTATTGTAAAGGTTTAGCATACCCCTCAAACCTAGTGAATAAAAATAGCTTAAAAAACTTTGATTTTTTAGTAGAAAAATTTTTCTTTCTAAACCACCGCCGCTGTTTAATTCTATATTAATAAAATTATTTTTATTAATTAAAAAATGAACGAGACTTTTCAATTTATTTTTATAACAATTTCTGCTTTTTAATTTATTAAATAAACTGAAAGAGTCGCTACTTATACTAGCTAGTATACTATTCATTTCTTTTGGAGCAGTTCCATTTTCGTCTATTCTCAAAAAATTATCTTTTATTTCATTACCTTCTAATAAATAATTTTCATGCCCATACGCTAAAGAGATTTTTATTTTATCATTAATAGATTTCTTACCTAAATAACTTATTTTATAGTTATAATTATTCTCTGCATAAATTTCATTGTTTAAGTTTCTCAATTCTATGTCTACATTATTTTTAATATTAAAAAAAGTGAAAGGAAAAAAACTTTTAAATTCATAGCCATTACTTGAATTTTCTTCATCTAAAAAATTCGAGAAAAATGAAAAGAATTTCGCATTTAAGCAGTAATTAAAATTCTCTATTTCGAAATCGTTAACTAGAAAATTGTCTAAAATTATATCTTTGTTTAAAAAGAAATTTATTCCATTCTTTTTATAAATATTTTTAGTAAGATTTAGACAAGAAAACTTATTTAGAAGAAGATATTTTATAAAATTAAGATTATTATCTAAATCAATCAAGAAAATATGCTCTTTACTTAATGAATAGTAATCATATATACAAGATAGATTAGTGTTACCTAAAATACCATAAATTGAATACTTAGCGTGAGGTTCTATCTTTAATCTATCTTTTCTAAAAAACTCATTGTTGTTCTTTATACTTCTTTCATATGAATAAAAAGGCGTAATATCCCCTTCTAAAAATTTAAATTTAAAAATATAATTAGCGCTTAAAAGTAAAAAATTTTTAACTTCTTCTGTATCATTTTTCAATTCAAAATTTGCTTTTGTACTTAATCTTTCTGTTATATTAAAATTATTTAAAATATACAAATTATAACTTATTAATCTAAGAAAGCTCTTTTCTTTAAAATGATTGCTAAAATTAAAAAAATTCCTGAATCTTTTTTTAAATAAAGTATTCTCCATATTCAATTCATATCCATATTGTCCTATGGCACTTTTTTCAGTAACATATTTAGGAATAATTGTATTTGAATATTTGGAAGATAGTAAATAAGTATCAAAGGAAGAAGTTGTGTGTATTATATTTAAATTAAAATTTAAAAAATCATCTTGGCCGATTATAAAATTCATTCCATATTTGAGATTAGTTCTGTGTCCCAAAATATTAGAAATATTGTTTGACATAGTATAATCTATAGTTAAGTTATATTCAATTTTTTCATTTAGAGGATAACTTGAGTAGAAGTATAATTGTTGTGCAAAGTTTTTTAAATTGCTTTTTTCAGCATCACTATATATATACTTAAAAATGTTGTTCGCTTTTCCTTTACTCTCTAAATTCAAAATTAAACCGGAAATTTTAGCTTGGCTTTTTAAGTTAATACCAAAAGCTCCTTCATTAGGCGTATAAAAAAGATAAATTTTTAAAAAAAATTCTTGATCAATTAAATTATTAAAATTTGCTTCAAAACTTCCTTGATACCCTCTTAGGGAATCATTAAGAAGTACATTAGTTGAAGGGATTGATAAATCTCCTAATCTAAACAAAAAGTTATAGTCTTCTCCTAAAATAGAAAACTCAAGAAAATCAAATTTAAGATTAGGACCTTCGTTTTTATCAATATTTATATAATCTCTCGTTGTTAAAAAACTAAAAGAGCTTAAAAAACTAAATTTATTTTTTCTTTTTATAAAAGGGCTTAAGGAGAGAGAATATTTCCAAAAATTATCTTCATTTTCAATATCTTTTATTAATCCTGTTAATTTATCTATTTCTTTTTCGCCGCTTTCTAAAAACGAATAAGAAAAATTTAAGTTAGCAGACCCTCCAATTTCAAAACTTAAATCTTCTTCATTAATTTTTTCTTTAAATTCGTTTTCTTTAGCATCATCTAAAATAGATAAAGGCTTTTTGTTAAATTCCTTTATAAGTTTGTCTAAGCTAATTTTATCTCTAATTAAATTTAAAGTTCTATCATCGAAATTTAAATCTATATTCAAATAACTTGAAACGCCTTTCAGAAAACTTAAAGGCGCTGAAAGATAAACAGAAAAAACATGTCCTTTGTCTTTAATTATTTCTGCTTCATCAATAACCTTGGTTATAAAACCTTTTTCTAAAACATAATTAATACTTTCAAAGTGATATTTAAAAAAATTCTCATTTATTTTTTC
>JAEWOZ010000089.1 GCA_023399505.1 Fusobacteriota bacterium
TTGTTAATAGAAAAAGGAGCTGATATTAATATTATAAGTAGTCAAGGTAATTCAGCAACAATGTTAGCATCAAGTGGAGGCCATAAAGAAGTAGTTAAATTATTAATAGAAAGAGGAGCTAATATTGATGCTATAAATAATAGCAAGCATTCAGCACTAATGTTGGCATCATCTGGAGGCCATAAAGAGACAGCTGAATTATTGATAGAAAAAGGAGCAAATGCTAATTTTGTAAATAATTTTAGATGGACAGCATTAATGGGAGCATCATGGGGAGGTCATAAAGAAGTAGTTGAATTGTTAATAGCAAGAGGAGCTAATATTAATGCCACAGATAATAGAGGTAATTCAGCATTAATGTTAGCATCAAGTGGAGGCCATAAAGAGACAGCTGAATTGTTGATAGAAAAAGGAGCAAATGCTAATTTTGTATATAATTTTAGATGGGCAGCATTAATGGGAGCATCATTGGGAGGTCATAAACAGGTAGTCGAATTATTAATAGCAAGAGGAGCTAATATTAATGCCACAGATAATAAGGATAATTCAGCACTAATGTTGGCATTATCTGGAGGCCATAAAGAAACGGCTGAATTATTGATAGAAAAAGGTATTAATATAGATATCAAGAGCTGTAACAATGATTCAATATTAATTTTAGCCTTGAAAGGAGGCTATAAAGAAGTAGCTGAATTATTAATAAAAAAAGGAGCTAATGTTAATGATAAAGATAAAGAAGATTGCACACCATTAATGTATGCTGTGAACCAAGGTAATAGAAGGTTAGTTGAACTATTACTAGAAAAAAGAGCGAATATTAATATTATAAATAATCAAGGTAATTCAGCATTAATATTAGCTTTAGAAAAGGGTTACAAAGAATTAGCTAAATTATTAATAGAGAATGGCGCTGATGTTAATGCAATAGATAATAAGGGTAATTCAGCATTAATGTTAACATTAAAAAGAGGTGATATAGAATTAGCTAAATTATTGGTAGAAAAAGGAGCAGATGTTAATTTTAAAAAAAATTATGGAAAGACATGTTTGTTCTATGCACTTAATTATGAAAACATCGAAATAGTTGAGCTGATGGTGGAAAGAGGATTAAATATTTATGAGAAATATGAGAGTAAAGAAACAGTAATAAGGAGTACAGTTGAAAAAATAAAAAGCTACAAAGATAAATCTATAAAAGACAAGTACATAGATATAGCATACCTTATAATAAGGAAAATGGCAGAAGATTATATACAATTATTTATATCTTTAAATAAAGATTCCAATACATCACAAGAAACAAAAAATAAAGTGAACAGTCACATTAATATGTTATATTCATTACAAAGATTACCTATAGAATTATTTGTTAAAATTATTAAGCAACTCTAATGATCTCATAAGAAAAGTTTCAAATTAAGATAAGGGAAATAGAATAATGAAAATAATGAAGATAATGAAGATAACATTAATGGTAATATCATTAAGTTGTATTAAAAACATTAAAGAGATAGGAAATATAAATAAAGGGATAAATGAAGATTTAATTAAATATTGTATAGAAGGAAATAAAGAAAAGGTAATAGAATTAATTATTAAAGGAGCAGATATTAATTTTATAAATAATAAGGGTAGCTCAGCATTAATGTTAGCATCATCGGTAGGTCATAAAGAAATAGCTGAATTTTTAATAGAGAAAGGTACAGATGTTAATGCTGTAGGTAAAAAACGTGATCCAGCATTAATGGTAGCTATAAAGAAAGGGCATATAGAAGTAGTTAAATTATTAATAGCAAAAGGAGCTGATATTAATAAGAAAGGTAGTAATAATGAAGCCGCGTTAACTTACTCGTGTAAAGATAAAAATTATGAAATAATAAAGCTATTAATAGAAAAAGGAGCTAATATCAATACTGTAAATAGTTACGGTAATTCAGCATTAATGTCAGCATCAATGAGAGGTCATAAAGAAGTAGTCGAGTTATTGATAGAAAAAGGAGCTGATGTTAATATTACAAATAACTATAGTGATTCAGCATTAACATTAGCATCAGCAGGAGGTCGTAAAGAATTAGTAGAATTATTGATAGCAAAAGGAGCTGATGTTAATATTATAAATAACTATAGAGATTCAGCATTAACATTAGCATCAGTAGGATGTTATAAGGAAATAGTAAAAATATTGATAGAAAAAGAAGCTGATATTAATATTAAAAATAATCATGGTAGGACAGCGTTAATGTTAGTATTAGAGAAAGACGATACAGAATTAGCTGAATTTTTAATAGAAAAAGGAGCTGATGTTAATATTAGAGATATTTATGGGACGACATGCTTGTTTTATGCATTTGATACTGAAAATACAAAAATGATTAAGCTTCTGTTAAAAAAGGGCTAAATATTTATAGGCAAAATGGAGATAATCAGATATTTTTGATGAATATAAGTGAAAAGATAAAAACTTGTAAGGATAATTCTATAGAAGATAAGTGCATAGATCTAGCATACCTTATAATAAGTAAAATGGCAGAAGATTATATACACTTATTTATATCATTAAACAAAAATTCTAGTACACCACAAGAGGCTAAAGATGAGGTAAACAATCATATTAATATTTTATATTCATTACAGAAATTACCTATAGAATTATTTATAGAAATTATTAAGCAACTTTAGTAATTTGATATATATTAGGTTTAAAGTCAAGATAGGAGATAGTAAAGAATTGATAGAGGCAGGAGCTAATGTTAATGATAAAGATTATAATGAAGAAACACAATTAATGCATGCTTTAAAAGAAGGGCATATAGATATAGTAAAGTTATTATTGTTAAATGGAGCTAAAATTAATGCTAAAGATAAGTATGGTAATACAGCATTAATATTATCTTCGAGATCTGGTTATTTAGAAATAGTTGAAAAATTATTAGAAAAGGGAGCTAATATTTGCCATAGAGATGAATCATATAAAACAGCTCTAGATTATATAAGTGAAAATTTTAAAAATTCTCAAACAAAATCTGATAAGAATAAATTTGCAGATACAGCTTATTTAATGATAGGAAGAATGGCAGATGAGTATACACAACTATTTAAATATTTAAATAAAAATTTAAATACTTCTAAAGACTTAAATGATATTGTACATAATCATATTAACTTACTATTCAATTTGCAGAAGTTACCTAGAGAGCTATTTGAAAAAGTAATTGAAAGTTTTTGATTATGAAAATTAATAGAAGGCTAATAGAAGGCTTATAGTTCGAAATTATTAATAAAATTTTAAAAGATAGTGGGTATTTTAGCTATTTTTTTACATTGGAATTTTATTGACAAAATTATCGAAAAATAATAACCTGAATTAAATGACTCGAAAATTTATTCTAAAGATAAAGACCTAAAAATCTATTTGATACAAATTATTTTATTAATTCAAAAGCTACAAAAACTTTATATTTCTCTTTAGAAATAATTTAGAAAATTAAAAATAAATATAGGAGAACAAAATGATAAAAATAATACTAATGATAATAGCAATAAGTTGTAGTAAAAATATTAATGAATTAAAAATTATAAATAAAGGAATAAATGAAGATTTGATCGAATATTGTAAAGATGGTAATAAGGAAAGGGTAATAGGGCTACTAAATAGAGGCGCAAATGTTAATTTTATAAATAATAATGGTAGTTCAGCATTAATGTTAGCAACGGAAGTAGGTCATAAAGAAGTAGTAGAATTATTGCTAGAAAGAGGAGCAGATATTAATGCCATAAATAATAATGGTAGTTCAGCATTAATTTTAGCATCAGCAGTAGGTCATAGAGAAATAGTTGAATTATTGCTAGAAAGAGGAGCAGATATTAACATTATAAATAAATATGGTAATACAGCATTAGCTTTAGCATCAACATCAGATGTATTTCAGAAAGATTTAGTAGGATTATTGCTAGAAAATGGGGCTGATGTTAATATTGTAAATAAATATGGTGATTCAGCATTAATGTTATTATTAATAGGAGGCCATAAAGAATTAGTAGAGATATTGCTAGAAAAAAGAGCAGATGTTAATATTATAAACAATAATGGATATTCAGCATTAATGTTAGCAACGGAAGGAGATCATAAAGATTTGGTAGGATTATTGTTAGAGAAAGGAGCAGATGTTAACATTATAAATAATAACGGCGATTCAGCTTTAATTTTAGCATTAATGCAAGGTGATACAGAATTAGCTAAATTATTGCTAGAAAAAGGGAATGATTTTAATTTTAGAGAAAATTTTGAAAATGGAAAGAAATGTTGGTCCTACGCACTTAAATGTGAAAACATTGAAATAGTTAAGCTTCTAGTGGAAAAAGGTCTAGATATTTATAAGAAAGATAAGAATGGTGAAACGGTATTAATGAATATAGGTAAAAAGATAAAAAATTGTGAGAATAAATCTATAGGAGACAAGTATATAGATATAGCATACTTTATAATAAGAAAAATGGCAGAAGATTATATATACTTATTTATATCATTAAACAAAAATACTAACACATCACAAGAGGCAAAAGATGAATTTAATAATCACATTAATATGTTACATTCACTACATAAGTTGCCTATAGAATTATTTGTAGAAATTATTAAGCAGCTTTAGTAATTTGATATATAGTAGGTTTAAAGTTAAGATAGGAGAAAGATGAAAATAATATGAGGAGGCTAGTAATTAAGCTTTGTCAAAGTCTATGTGTCAAAAAAATTTTGGAAATATTAAGAGAAATTTTAACCCTAAGCATTACTGTTCATTCAAATAGATATGACATAAGTGATAATTTTTGTATTACATATTTTATGTTACTTTTTCATGTTTTAAAGATAGCTCTGATAAAAGATTATTGATAATTCTAAGCTAAAATTATCAGATAAATGATTATGTTAAATTACTAGTGTAAATGTTTTAATATTAAATTTTATTGACAAAATCGCCAAAAAATAATATTTTAGGTTAAAGGATTAAAAACATTTGTTCTAAAGATAAAGACCTAAAAATCTATTTGATACAAATTATTTTATTAACTTCTAAGCTAAAAAAGTTTTACATTTCTCTTTAGAAATAATTTAGAAAATTAAAAATAAATATAGGAGAAGAAAATGATAAAAATAATATTAATGGTAATGATATTAAGTTGTTTTTAAAATATTAATGAATTAAAGAATATAAATAAAGGAGTAAATGAAGATTTAATGAGATTTTTTATTGAGGGAAATAGAGGGAAATAGAGAGAAATTGATAGAGCTGTTAAATAAAAAAGTTGATGTTAACTACAAAAATGATAGATGTAATACAGCGTTAATATTAGCTTCGAGATCTGGTTATTTAGAAATAGTTGAAAAATTATTAGAAAAGGGAGCTAATGTTTGCTATAAAGATGAATCATATAAAACAGCTCTAGATTATATGAGTGAACATTTTAAAAATTCTCAAAAAATCTGATAAAAATAAACTTATAGATGTAGCTTATTTGATAATAAGAATGGCAGAAAATTATAATTTAGCTATTTATATATTTAAATAAAAATTTTAATATTCTGCAAGAAGAAAAGGACGAAGTTAAAAATCATATCGACTTGCTATATAATTTGTAGAGTCTACCTGTAGAGTTAATTGAAAAAGTTATTGAAAACTTTAAAGATTAAGAAAAATTAAAAAGCTATAATGAAGGAGAAGGAAGTGATAAAAATAATACTAATGCTAATAACTTTAAGTTGTTTTAAAAATATTAATGAATTAAAAGCTATAAATAAAGGAATAAATGAAGATTTAATTAAATATTGCGGAGAAGGAAATAAAGAAAAGGTAATAGAATTATTAACCATGGGAGCTGATGTTAATTTTAAGAGTAAGGAAGGTAATACACCTCTATACTCTACATTAGATGTAAATACTGAAGAAGATACAAAAACACGCGAAGAGATAATAAAATTATTAATAGAAAAGGGAGCTGATATTAATACAATAGGCCGTTATGGGGAAACAATTTTACATATTTGTTTGGACAATCATAAGAATAAGCTAGCAAGATTGTTAATAGAAAGGGGAGCTGATATTAACGTTGCAAATAAATCAGGCAGAAGCCCATTATTTTCAGCTTTTGTGAATGGAAATTTTAATTTAGTAAAATTATTAATAGAAAAAGGAGCCAATATTAATGAGAGAGATAGTAAAAATAATACATTATTAATGAAGGCGTTAAAAAAAGGATATGCAGAAATAGCATCCCTTTTGATAGAGAAGGGAGCTTATTGCGAAGAAGCCTATAAAGAAAAATTTGAAATTCTAATAAATAATAGAACTAATATTAAATTTATAAATGAAGAAGGACTTTCATCATTAAATATAGCTATAGAAAAAAGAGAATTTGAAATAGTAAAAATACTGTTGGAGAGAGGAGTTGATATTAGCGTTAAGGGTAATCAGGGTTATAGTCCACTTATAAGCGCAATAAGCAGAGGGAGTAAAAAGATAGTAAAATTATTACTAGATAAAGGTATTGATATTAGTGTTGAGGGTAATAAGGGTCAGAGCGCATTGATAGAGGCGATTCATAATAATGAAAAAAAAATAGCTAAATTATTAATAGAGAGAGGGGCTAATATTAATGAGAAAGATAGTTATTATGGTACCTCAGCATTAATAGTAGCATCAGAAAGTAATCAAAAAAAAATAGTAGAGATATTACTAGAAAAAGGAGCTAATATTAATGCTAGAGACGATAAAGGCAATACAGCTTTAATGTTAGCATCCCAAAATGGTCATAAAGGAGTAATAGAATTATTGTTAGAAAAAGGAGCTGATGTTAATGTTATAGATAATGAAGGCAATTCACCATTAATTTTATCCTCGGAGAGAGGCCATAAAGAAGTGGTTGAATTATTGCTAGAAAAAGGAGCAGATATCAATGTTAAAAATAATGAAGGTGATGTTCCATTAATGTTAGTTTTAGAGAAAGACTATAAAGAAGTAGTTGAATTATTGCTAGAAAAAGGAGCAGATATCAATGTTAAAAATAATGAAGGTAATGTTCCATTAATAGTAGTTTTAGAAAAAGGAGGCTACAAAGAAGTAGTTGAATTATTAATAAAAAGAGGAGCAGATATCAACGTTATAAATAATGAGAACGATCCAGCATTAATAGTAGCTTTAAAGAAATATCACAAAGAAGCGGCTGAATTATTAATAAAAAGAGGAGCTAATATTGATGCTAAAGATAATGAGGGTAATGTTCCATTAATAGTAGCTTTAGAGCATCACTGCGAGGATGCGGCTAAATTATTAATAGAAAAAGGTGCTAATGTTAATGCTATAGCTAATGATGGCAATTCAGCATTAATAGTAGCTTTAGAGCGTCATTGCGAGGATACAGTTAAATTATTAATAGAAAAAGGAGCAAACATTAATGTTATAAATGATAGAGGTGATTCAACATTAATATTAGCTTTAGAGAATTGTTGCGAAGATATAGCAAAATTACTATTAGAAAAAGGGGTAGATGTTAATGTTATAGCTAAAGGTAATTCAGAAGGTAGCTCAGCATTAATATTGGCTTTAGAGAGAGAAAAAAAAGAAATAGCAGAATTATTAATAGAAAATGAAGTTAATATTCACATTATAGATAGTAGGGGTAGGTCAGCTATATTATATGCTATAGAGAAAGGTTATACCAAGTTAGCAGCAAAATTACTAGAAAAAGGAATAGACATACATAGTCAAGGAAGTAGTGCTTTAATGTCTGCAGCTAGAATGGGTAATATGAATATTATAGGCTTATTATTAGAAAAAGGAGTAGATGTTGACTCTAAGGACATGCATGAGCACACAGTATTGATGCATGCTATTAATAGTGGTAATGATGACGCAGTAAAACTGTTAATAGAGAAAGGGGCTAATGTTAACTATATTAGTAAATATGGTGATACTCCTTTAGCCTATGCTTCAAGACTTAAAAATCTAAAAATAGTAAAAGCTTTATTAGAAGCAAGAGCAAGTATTAATTATGTAAGTACAGACCCTAATTTGTATTTGGAATCTCCATTGCTAATAGCATTAAAAGCAGGATGCAAAGAAATAGCAGAACTATTATTAGAAAAAGGAGCAAATCCTAATCAAATAGGTGGCAGATCTAAGGAAACAGCTTTAACATATGTGTCAGCTATTCAAGATTTGGAAATGATAAGAATCCTTGTAAGAGCAGGAGGAGACGTCAATTATACAAATCTTGAATATGCAAAAAAAGACCCAATATTATTGAGATTAATAAGGAGAGAATATCTAGAAGCAGCAAAATTATTGATAGAATTAGGTGCTGATATTAATAAAATAGGTATATATAATGATAGTTCATTAATATTAATTAGTAAGAAGATAAAAGATTTCAGTAATAACCCTGAAGACAATTTCAATAAAGAAAAATATATGGAAATATTAAAAATTATTATAGAAAAAGGGGCAGATGTTAATGTTAGAAATGATTATGGAAAAACATGCTTGTCTTATGCATTTGATGCTGAAAGTACAGAAATAATTGAATTATTATTAAAAAAAGGACTAAACGTTTATGAGAGAGATGAGAATAATAAAACTGTTTTAATGAATATAAATGAAAAGATGAAAAGCCATAAAGATAAGCATACAAAAAACAAATATATAGAAATAGCATATGAGATAATAAGAAAAATGACAGAAGATTACATAAAGCTATTTATATCTTTAAATAAAAATTCTAATGTACCTCAAGAGGCAAAAGATAGTATCAATAATCATATTAATCTATTATATAATTTGAAGAAACTACCTGTAGAGTTATTTGAAAAAGTTATTGAACAACTCTAATCTATATTTTCATTTCGGTTTACAAATTTTAACTGGAAAATTATCTTTAATGATTATAATGTTACAAAATTTTGATTTATCTTTATAAATGCTTGATAAGATTTAGTAATTTAAATAGATGTTTCAAAAATTTTCAAAATAAAAAAGCTCCTTTATTTAGGGGCTTTTTATTTTAATTCTAATTGATGATTATGATAATAGAAATTACCGTTTTTGAATCTAATTGGAGATTCGTCAGGGATGTTAATATTTAAATCATCTATAAATGTTCCTCTATATTCTATCATTTCAGAATTTTCTCCCCATTCTCCTGAAATTATGATATTTTCTTTTTCCCTTTTTATATTTACACTCTCTAGTACCTCTATTGCTCTAGATAAAGCCCTTTTTGTTGGAGTATTAATTACTATTTCTATAATTTGATCAAAGGAGGAAGCTTTTGAAATTTGACCAAGTATTTGAAATTGCTCTTCGTCTTGAATATCTTCTGATTCTATTCTACTTATTTCAGATTTAAGTTTATCTAGGGAAGCATGCTCTTTTTCATTAAATTTAATAAAACTTATTAAAATATTGGTAGCTAAATATTTAACTATATCTTCATCTACTTTTAGTTTATAAATTTTTCCATCTTCTAAAAGTTTATCTTCTATTTGATTTAATATTTTAAGGGTCAAAGGATAGTCTTTATAATAAAAAACTCCGTTTTCAAATTTGAATTCTGTACCTTTTTTCATTATATCTGCCTGAGTTCCTATATCAGCATTGAATTCATTATGTAGTACCCCAATTATTGTATTATTAAAAAGAAGCCCTTCTTCGCTTATTTTTCTATTAACGTTAATAACATTTCCTATTACATTTATACTTATGCTATCTAATATTTCCTTAACTAGGTCAAGATACTCTTTTTTATAAAGAATATTGTTTTCAACAAATATTTTTATTATTTCTTTATAATTTTTAGCTTTTGAAATATCATTTTTAATCATTGTACTTTCATCGGCAATTGAATTTTCATTATTTTCATCAAATAAATTTTCTTTTGTACTTTCTAAGCCTTTATTCTCAACACTATTTTTTATCTCAAACTCAAATATTTTATAAGCTGCTGCTTTAATATCCTCATCTTTCAAAGCTGAAGTATCTACTACATAAACTTTACCATCTTGAAGTTTTATTTTACTTACATTTTTTTTATTATAAATTTTGGGGTCATTAATATCATTTTTGTTCTCTTTTGTGTTATTTGTACCACCGCATGCTACTAAAAATAAAAATATTAGTATTTTTTTCATTTTAGCTCCTTATTTTATTTATATAAATTAATTATAAAACCTTAATCTTTAATCTTAAATTTTAATAATTTTTAATTTAAAAAATTAGCTTATACTATCTTATTTACTTAATTTAATATAGTATACCTTAATAATATTAAAAAGCAATTATTTTTAATATAATTCTTTTAATATAATTTCTAGCCACCTATTTATTCTCTCTTCTGTTAATTCAGGTTGATTAATTTCATCTAGAGGTAAACCTACAAACATTTCATCTCTTATAGCAGTTGTATCATTTCCATATTCGTAATTAGAAGTGGGCCACATTCCTATGACTTCAGCTCCATTTTTTTTAATGTAGTCAAATAGTTTACCTATTCCATTAACAAAAACATCTTGATGACTGTCTTGATCACCTAACCCAAAAAGTGCTACCTTCTTATTAGATAAATTTATCTTAGGGTTATATTCTAAAAAAGCACTCCAGTCATCTTGAAGTTCTCCATAACCCCAAGTAGAGGTACCTAGAATTAAATTTGAATATTTTTCAATAGTCTCTTTAGATGCATCAGCAATATTATAAATATCTGCTTTTTCATTAAGCTTATCTTTTATTCTTTCGGCTATTTCCATAGTAGACCCAAGATTACTACCGTAAAATAATCCTATTTTATTCAATTATACCACCTCTCTTTTACTAATAAACCCTCCCATTTCAAGATATCATTTAAATATTTTTGAAATATCATAAATTTTAAGTTAGACTTATAATGAGCACTTAAATTATGAAGGAGGAGAATGTGAACATTATATTATTTTTATTTTTTATGTTGTTAGGATGCACAGGTTCCTCCTCAACGAAGAGTTTTTTAACTTCAAATAGACTTAGAGAGGAATCTTATTATAAAGTTGAAGATTTCAAAAAAGAGTTCTTTTTAGAGAGAGTTGATTCACCAAGTCATTCTTTACTGAAATTGAAATTTAAGCTTTTAGAAAATGCTAAATCCTATTATGTCTATTCATGCTCAATATCAGATAGTATAAAACTTTTTAATTCTTTAGTCAAAGAGTTAAAATCTGAAGAAATTCAAAGAATAAAAGATACGCCTCAAGATGATTTATATATAGAAAATAATTATATCATATATTCTATTAAAAAATTTGAGCCTAATATGTGCTATAAGGTCAAAGTTGAATTAAATGATAATGAGGATATATTTTCAAATGAGTTAGAGGTAAGTATTAAAAAACCAACTTCACAAAAACCTTTTATAGGTAGATTGGATTTAAATAAAATTTCTCAACCTAATTTTACAGAAAATTTATCTTTTTTAGATGAAGGAAGCATATCTAGCAATTCTTACAAAAATTTTGTAGATGAAGAAGTTAAAAAAGAAATTTTCAGAGTTAGTTTAAAAC
>JAEWOZ010000060.1 GCA_023399505.1 Fusobacteriota bacterium
TTTTGTGTAATTATGTTTTGCTACTTGGTTTTTGAAAAAAGCGGTACACCCAGTTACATTCCGAACCTGGCAGTTAAGTCTTTTTTCCTCTCTCTACTTTACGGTAACAGGGACCCAGCCAAGTGGCTAGAACTAAATGTGTTATTATTTATTTTTTATAAATTTTATAAAAGGGGTGCATACGCTATGAGCAAAGCATTACAGAATAAAGATAAAATTTTAGTAAGATTAGAGCAAGATTTGTCTAAACAAATCAGACAACATGCTAAAATGGAAACAAGGTCTATAAATAGTTTTATTGCTAATGCAGTGAAAGATTATTTATCTAGAAAAAGTTAGTTCGTAATCTTTTTTAAGATTAAGGACTCTTTTTTTGTCTTTTAAATTATATTATACTTGAGGTTAAAATTGATATTAAATACTATTAAAAAAAGAGCTAAGGTGATTGCAATTATACTATTAATTTTATTTGGAGCAAGCAGTATCTCTTATTTTGCGTACTTAGCTACTGCTTTATTAAGAAATGACAACGATCCTATAGCTTTAATTATAAACAACAAGAAAATTAAAAAATCTGAATTAGAATTTCTATTATCTAGTAGATCTTACGATGAAAGTTTCAAAATTTTGAATTTAAACAACTTTATAGAGAGAAATCTTCTTTTAGAGAAAGCTAAAGCATTACATATAGGTGTATCTTCCCAGGAAATAAATGAAGAATATAAAAAAAGAATTGAAGAGATGAGAAAAAGTGTAAAACTTCCTGATAAAGATCTAGTTGTTAGAATACTAGGAAGAACTGCCCCTGGTAATTATATTTTAGAAAAAGGATCTCCTTATAGAATTGTTAGAAAAGTTATTGAAGATGATATAACTTTAAAAAAACTAAAAGAAAAAATAGAAAATTCTTATGTTCCTTCTGATGAAGAAATAAAAGTTAAATATGAAGCAGGTAATAAAAAGAAACCTTTAAATGATGTAAAAGAAGATATTATAAAACAACTTAAAAACGAAAATAAAAATGAATATTATACTTATTGGCTCGAAGATTTTATAAATAGTTCTTCAAATAAAGTAGAATTAAAAGATGATACTTATAATATTTACTTAAAACAGCCTATTTTAACTTTAGGTAACTTATCTATTTCTAATGTTAATTTTTACTATAATACTTTAATTTACATGCAATATCCTTTTCTGTTAGGAATAAATGAAGAACTAAGCGAAGAACAACAAAAAGAAATAATTTATAAAAAAGTTTATGAGAAATTAGCAGGAGATTTAGTTTCGGCTAACGAAGCTCTAAAAAGAGGCATAAAAGTAAAAGATAATATTTCATCTGAAGGAAAAATTTATCAACTTGTCAAAGCGTTAAGAGAAAATATATTAAATAAATTGAAATATTCGACAGAAGATATAAAGACATATTTTACTAAAAATAAAGCGAAATATGATGAAAAGGAGAGACTCTATGCATATACTTTTGCATTAGATATAGTTCCTTCTTCAGAAGATATCTATAACTTAAGAAATGAAGCTGAAAAAGTTCTTAAAGAGGTTCTTGAGAAAAAGGTACTTCCAACTACTAAAAAGACTTTTACTAAAGATGAATTCATCAAAAATTTTGATGTTAAATTAAATGAAAATGAAATACATCCTGAACTTTTAAAAAGAGAAGGTTCATACTATATAGTCAAAGCAATAAAAGATAAAATTGAGTATATAAAAATTGATGAAAAACCTTCAAATAAGACAAAAGATGAAATTAAAAGAAAAGCTTCTGATATAGTTAAAGAGATAAAAGATGGGAAAATAACTTTTGAGAAAGCTTTAGAAACCTATGCTAAGGAAAATGATAGAAAAGAAAAGGGCCCATTATATAGAGATGCAGTTTCTTTAGACAAAAGTTTACTAAATAAACTATTTGTATCAAAAGATAACGATATTTTTGTTTTTGAAACAACAAATGCTATCTATATAGCTAAAAGATCAAGCTATTTTCCTAAAAAAGATGCCTCTTTTGATAAGTTTAAAGAAAGAGCAACAGAAGATTATAAAAGAGAAAAAACAGATCAAGAATTTGAAACTTTAAAGCAGAAACTACTTAAAGAAAATAAAATAGAAGTTAAAGATGAAAATCTAAAAAACTTCATTAAAATATAGAACTTTTTAATATTAAATTAGTAATTATAAAAAATACTTTAGAAAGAAATACTAAGGTATTTTTTGTTTTAAAATTTATTTGATCTTTAACTTTAAAAATATTTAATTTTAGTTGACTTATTGTGATTTTGGGTGTAACATAACGTAATATAAGGAGGAAAGAACAGTTATGAAAAAAATATTTACTTTATTAACAGTAACAACCTTAAGTTTAGTGAGTTGTAAAAGTGCACAAAAAAAATTAGAAGATGTAGATAAAGTTACACTTCGTACAACTGAAAAAAGTATAGGAATGGAAAAGCTATATAAAGCTATTTTTAGTGTAAGATACGACAGAGTAGCTAAGCTTAATAGAAATACTGATAAAGTTTTCGTAAGAAGCGAAGATAGTAATCTAGATCTTTATAAAAGAATAAAAGAAGATTTAGAAGCTAGTCTAAGAAATCAAGGTTTCACTTTAACTTCCACTCCAGAAAATAATGTTGAAGTTATTGTAGAAAATAATCACACTAATGAATCATATATGCCACATTTTGTTAATTTAACTATCAAGAAATACTTTAAAGGTGATTCTGTTTCAGTTATAAGAGCAACTATGAGAGCAAACCATGAAGATTTAGAAAATGATCCTTCAGCGTTCATGGATAAGTTTGTAAAGGTTATACTAGAAGGTAAAGCCCTTACAAACAAATTAAGTGAATGGATAGTTGAGTAAGTTTTACTGTTTCTTTAATTAGAAATTAAAATAAACTTATTTAAAAAATTTGTAAAAAAAGACTAAGATATTTATAAGGAGGGCTACATGACTAAAGGTAAAAAAACAGATAAAAAAACTTCAGCAAAGCCAAAAGCTACTGAAAAGAAGCCTGCTGCTAAAAAAACAGGTAAAAAATAATTAACTTTATTTAGTAAGATAAAAAAGCATTTTAAAAGATGCTTTTTTTAATTTTAAAAATTTCTACCTAATAACCCTATTTTCTCTTTAATAATTTTTAGTTTATTTTCAGCTATGCTTCTCGCCTTTACAGCTCCGCTTTTTAAAATAGTCTCTATATAATCCTTATTTTTTAGAAGTTCTTCTCTCTTTTCTCTAGCTTTTTTAAAATAATTCATGAACACTTCTAACAATTCTTTCTTTAAAGTTCCATATCCAATATTTCCTTTTTTATATCTTTCTTCCAAAATTTTTTCATCTTCTTTATTTAAAAACAATTTGTAAATTTTAAATATATTACAAGTATTAGGATCTTTTGCTTCTTCTAAACCTTTAGAA
>JAEWOZ010000061.1 GCA_023399505.1 Fusobacteriota bacterium
TTTTGTGTAATTATGTTTTGCTACTTGGTTTTTGAAAAAAGCGGTACACCCAGTTACATTCCGAACCTGGCAGTTAAGTCTTTTTTCCTCTCTCTACTTTACGGTAACAGGGACCCAGCCAAGTGGCATTTTTTTTACTCTATATTATTCCCTGATAGCTCAGTCGGTAGAGCGAACGGCTGTTAACCGTTAGGTCGCTGGTTCGAGTCCAGCTCGGGGAGCCAATAGATGTGTCATTATTTAAAGTTATAGTAAATACTATAACTTTTTTTATTTGTAATAATTCTAATAAAAGTGTAAAATAAATATATCAAATATTTAATTTAATAGGAGGGAATATGAAAAGAATAATTTTTTTATCTATTTTTGTTTTTTCTTGCATGAATGTTAATTTCGGAAATAGTTCTAAATCTTGTCCTTCAACTTGGAATATAATATTTTATATTGCAGCTGATAATGATTTAAATAAACATGGTTTTAATACTGTTCAAACCTCAGCGGAAGGATATTTAAAAAATCCTAATATAAATGTGTTTTTTATGTGTGACGGTATATCAACTGAAAATTTTAATTATAAGGTAAAGAATGAAGCTTCTTATTATAAATTAGAAAAAGGTTCTTTAGTTAAACTAGAGCATAAAGGCGTTATTGATTCTGGCTCTCTCTCTTCTTTTACTTCATTTATTGATTTCATTTCAGATAATTATGGAAATGCTGATCATACTGCTCTTTTTTTATGGGGTCACGGTTCTAATATAGCTTTATTAGAACATAGGCAAGATAATCAAGCTTTTCCTAAAAGATTTGCTAGAGACAATCAAGGTATCTTTTTAGGTGACTTTAATCCTTCTAAGTTTGATAGAAATTATAAACAAGGTTTATCTTTTAATGAACTAATTGAAGCTCTTAAATATGTTTCTAATAAACTAAAGGATAAGAAAATAGATATATTAGGTTTAGACGCTTGTACTTTGATGAAAGTAGAGATAGCTTATGAAATTAAGGATTATGTTCATTACCTAGTTGCATCTCAAATTAAACAAAATGCTCTAAGTTGGAATTATAAAGATGTTTTAAATTATTTATCTAAAAACTTATCAATTACACCTTTGGAACTTGTAAATAAAATAATATTATCTTATAGATATTTTTATGAGTTTGAAATTTATAATTCTCATTATAATACCCAAGAACTTAAAAATAATAGAAGAAATGATGCTATTTCTGCCTTAGATCTTACAGCTATGGAAAGATTTCATGCTGCCTTTGAGAATTATATTGAGTACTTAATAAAATTCTTGAAAAAATGCCCTTCAGAACTTAAAGAGCAATTTATTTCAGATTTTAGAGGAAAGTTTATTAATTCTTTTACTCAATGGGAATATGGAAATATTTTAAAAGGTTCAATTATAATTGAGTTTATAGTACAAGAAGAAATAGATAAAATTTTAAATGGAGAAGTAGTTAAGCAAAATTTCTCAAATCATTTGAATTTTCTAGATTTAAAAGGTATGATGAAATTAATTTATCAATGGTTTATTCAAAAAGCTTCAACTGAGTTAGATAACTTTAGCTTCTTTCATAATAAAGCCTATGAAGAATTTAAGAGACTAGTAATATTAAATTATAATCGAGAAAAGAAAGAGAACTTAAAAGGCTTATCAATACGCTATACTTATCGTACTAATGAAGAGTATGTAAAATATTTATTTGGTAATAAGCAATGGACAACCTTTTTAAAATTAGTAAATGATATTCCACTTAATGAATAAATATAAAATCTTAGTAATATTACTAAGATTTTTTTATTACGTAAAAGAGAAATAAAAATTTTTTTGCTTTTTTAAACATTATGAGTTTTACTTAATATAGAAATATCGTATAAGGAGGATTGCATGACTAAAGCTAAAACAACTACAAAAACTGCTACTGCAGCAAAGCCAAAAGCTACTGCAAAGAAAACTGTAGTTAAAAAGGCAACAGCTAAAAAACCTGTTGTTAAGAAAGCAACAGTTAAAAAGGTTGCTAAAACTGCTATAAAAACAGCAAGAGCTTAAGTATATGTAAATATGCTTATTGAAATAGTGTAATTTTGTAAAGAAGTATGGAGGATTAATATGAAAAATAAAAATACTAAAAACAAATTAAACGACAAACAATTATCAAAAACTTCAGGGGGAATGAAGATGAATGATATTAAGCAAAAATGGGAAAATGTTAAAAGAAAAGCAAATGAATTTTATTCCCAAGCTGAAACAAAGTTAAAAGGTGCGTTGTCTAGAACAGAAAATTATTTAAATAAAGCTTCTAAAAAAACGAATGATTACTTAGGTAAGTAGTTAATATGAGGTTAAACTTATCTGGTGAAGATTTAAAATTACTAGAAAAAGTTACAGGAGCTAAAGTAGAAAAGGCAGAAGCAGAAAATACAGCTTTTTTTGATAACTTGTTTAAAGATATAGGAAAATTCTTTAAAAACAATGAAAACGAAGAAAAGCCCATTAGCTAATGC
>JAEWOZ010000080.1 GCA_023399505.1 Fusobacteriota bacterium
GCTTTACTACTTCCACACCAGCTCTTATCAAAGGCATCCTTAAGATTGGATTTCCATTAACGCATCTTTATAATTAACGTTGGTACCTTCTTCTATCAATTCTTTTCTAAATATTATTTGCTTTTAAATTCTCTATTAATCCTTCAACTGTAAATTCTCCTTTGACGCTTCCTAAAGCATTACTTAGACTTGATACAAAAATATTTATCTTATTTCTTACAGTGTTGAACTTTGTTTCAAAAGCTTTAAAATATTCTAATCCCATTGTTCTTTTATCGTAATATTCTATTAACGCTTCTAAAATCAATTTCTTTATCTCTAATACATTTTCCAATTCATCCAATTTACATAATTTTGCAAAATTTAAAAAACAATTTATAAGCAAGCTTCCATGGTTTAATGCACATTCATTCATTAGAAAAATTTTATTTATATTTACTTCTTTTAGAATACTTTTCACTAATTTACTTCCGTCCTCTGGTCTTAAATCAAGTGATTTTCTTCTTCTTGAAACATTTTTTATAGAATCATTTTCATTGCTTGATCCCAAACCCAAAGCCTTTTTGTAAATAAAAGATAAAAATTTTATATTTGGAGTATCTCCATTGAATATTAATTTCAATAACTCGTCTTGATTCTTTGATCTTATCAAAAATTTAAATAATGTCTCTGATTCATTATCAGTAAAAATAGCTCCATTCTGAACTAAAATTTTCATAACATCTTCATGAGGAAAAGAAAAGCTTAGCGCTGTACGTCCAATATCATCCTTGTTGATGACATTTGCCCCTGCTTCTATTAATGTTCTAACTACTTCTACATGACCGTTTTGTGAAGTTATCATTAATACTGTATTACCACAAACATCTTTCTCATTGATATTAGCCCCTGCCTCTATTAGTGTTTTAACTATTTCTATATGGCCATTTTGTGAAGCTATTATCAATGCATTCCAATCGTCTTTGCTCTTATGATTAATATTAGCCCCTGCCTCTATTAGTGTTTTAACTATTTCTATATGTCCATTTTGTGAAGCTATCATTAATGCTGTCCAGCTGTCTTCCTCAGTATTGTATTCGTAGTCAGTATTTTCTTTAATCTTTCGATTAACATCAGCCCCAGCTTCTATTAATAATTCAATTAATTCTTTGTTTCCAATTGAAGAGGCTAAAGTTAAAGGTGTCCAGCCAGAATAGCTTCTTTCATCAATATTAGCTACTGCTTTTATTAATGTCTTAGCTATTTCCGTTTTTTTACTTAAAATCGCAAGTAACAACGCATTGTTTCCCTCACAATCTCTTCTGTTGACATCATAACCTTTTTCTATCAATAGCTCTACTACCTTTATATGTCCACGTGAAGAAGCTAGCATCAATGCATCACATTCATCATTATTACTTTTATTAATATTAACGCCCTTCTCTATTAACAGTTCTACTATTTCTTTATAACCATTTCTTGATGCAACTTCCAAAAGCGTTTTACCTTCTTCGATATTAGCACCTTTTTCTATTAATATTTTAACTATTTCTGTATGGCCACCTTCAATTGCTAAAGTTAATGCTTTATCTATATAATTTGTATAATTATTTTGTGATTTCAGTATAAATTCTAATGTCTCTTTACTATTGTATACACAAGCTGCTGTTAGAGGTATCATTTCTGTAGAATCTGTGTGTTGAATATCAAGATTATAGACCTCTATTAGCATCTTAAACGTGTCTATTTTATCAGCCATTGCTGTTATTATTAAAGCATTTCTATTTTTTTTATCTTTTACTTCTAATGGTTTCATACTATTCTTTTCTATGAATCTTTTTACCTCTTTACTATTTGATGTATAACACAAAAATAGAAAATACTTATTTTTATCTATTAAATCTTCTTCCAATTTGTATTTATCTTTTATCAAATCTATTAATTCAGAATTGAAATCATCTAACGCTAAATCGTATATTTCTGTTATATTCTTCTTGTTTATTTTAACATCTCTTCTTATAAGCTCTTTCAATACATCAGTATTCTTATTATCTAATGCTAAATCTAAAATACTTTTTTCATCTAAAACGTAATTGATATCAGCACCTCTATTCATTAGCATTATAGCTTGATCAGTCCTATGTTTAATTATGGCAATCACCAAATCTTTATTTATGTCTTTGTTTCTAAATTCCCTAATTCTTATAACCTTGATACACGATAATATCAAAAATATTAATATAAATTTTTTCATTCTTTCTCCTTAGTAATTTAATTTTTTTTATTTATTAAAATTTACTAATAACTCTTTCAAATAGCTCCACAGGTAATTTCTGTAAAAAATAAAGCGAATCGATATATTTGTGTACTTCATTTTTTATCTCTTGAGATGCATCTATATTTTTATTTAGAGATATAAATAATCTTATATAGTCTTTTGACATTCTAGTTATTATTATATATGCTATTTCTAGAAGTACCTTCTTCTCGAATTTATCTTCAGAAACATTTAATTCTTCTCCTACGTAATTTAAAGCTGTTTTACTATCTTCATCTATATCATAAATATTAGCATCTGCTTCCATTAATTCTTTAATAATTTCTATATGACTATTTTGTAGTGCCAACATTAACGCTGTATATCCATGATCGTTTTTATAATCAACATCGGCTCCTTTTTCTATTAATAATTTTAGAATCTTTATATTATCACTTCTAGAAGCACCCATTAATGCCGTCCAACCGTTTTCATCTTTAACATTAACATTAGCGCCTTTTTCTATTAATAACTTTACTACCTTTACATGGCCATTTTCTGAAGCGTGTATTAATGATGTATAACCATCTTCTTCTTTATCATTAATGTTAATACCTTTTTCTATTAGCAATTTAACTATCCCTAAATATCCATTTTCGGATGATAATCTCAATAATGTACGATCATCCTTTCTTCTTTTATCGTTAATATCAGCTCCTTTTTCCAATAACAACTTTACTATCTTTATATAGCCATTTTCAAATGCGTACATTAAAGCCGTACGCTCCCTTTCATCTTTAACGTTGACGAGAGCTCCTTTCTCTAATAGTAATTCTACTATCCTTATATAACCATTTTTACAAGCATACATTAACGCTGTCTTCCTATAAAAATTTTTAACATTAATATCAGCTCCTTCTTTTATTAGCAATCTCACTACTTTTATATGACCGTTTTTGCAGGCATGCATTAATGCTGTAGAACTATATTCCTCTTTATCATTAACATTAGCACCTTTTTCCAACAATAACTTTACTATTTCGATACAACCATTTTTACAAGCATGCATTAATGTTGTACAGCCATCGTTGTCTTTAGTATGAACACTAATACCCTCTTTTAATAATAGCTTCACTATCTCTATATGTCCATTTTTAGAAGCATAAGTTAAAGCTGTATAACCTTTATTATTCTTATTATCAATATTAACGCCTTTTTCTAATAGAAACTTTACTATATCTCTGTAACCATTTTCAGAGGCTAACATTAATACATTACATCCAGCTTCTGCCTTATCATTAACATTAGCTCCTTTTTCTATTAATAACTTTACTACCTCTATATGACCACTTTTAGAAGCGTGCATTAAGGCTGTGTAGCCTTCGGTGTCCTTACCATCAACATCAGCTCCTTTTTCTAATAGTAACTTTACTATATCTATATAATCATTCTTTGATGCTTTTATTAATGCTTTATGCTTATCTTCTTTATCATCTATTTTAACTCCTCTCTCTATTAATGACTTTACTGTTTTTACAAATTTGCTTTCGTACATCGTCATTAATAATGTACACACGTTAATTTTTCTATAGTCAATATTAGCACCCTTTTCTATTAATAAATTCACTATTTCCATATAGTTATATTTAGATGCCATTGTTAAAGCTTTACAATCGGCATCGCTAATATCAGCTCCTGCTTCTATTAGTAACCTTACTACCTTTATATGACCATTTTTACTCGCTAAAATCAGAGCTGTGGAATCTTTATTATTCTTATCATCAACATCAGCTCCTTTTTCCAATAATAACTTCACAATCTTTTTATAACCATTTTGGCTTGCTAACATTAATGCTGTATATCCTTCGTTATCCTTATCATTAACATTAGCCCCTTCTTCTATTAATAATTTTACCGTTTCTAATTTACTATACTCCGATGCAAACATTAATATTGTACGTCCATCTTCTCTTTTGTCGTTAACATTAGCGCCTTCTTTTATTAGTAGTTTCGCCGTTTCTGTATGACCATTAAAGCATGCTAGAGCCAATGCTGTGCAGCCAGATTCTTCTTTATCATTAACATTAGCCCCTTCTTCTATTAATAATTTTACTATCTCTATATGACCATTTTCAGACGCTTCTATTAATGCTGTAGAATCACACTCAGTCTTTTGATTAATGTTAGCTCCTCTTTCTAACAATAACTTCACTGTCTCTATACGGCCGTTTTTAGATGCCTCTATCAAAACTTGACAACAATTTTCATCATTAATATTAACACCTTCTATTAACAAATTTACTATCTCTATATGACCATTTTGGCTTGCTAAGATCAAAGCTGTGGAATCTTCATTATTCTTATCATCAACATCAGCTCCTTTTTCTAATAATAACTTCACTACCTCTGTATGGCCGCTTTTAGAAGCAGCCATCAATGCTGTATAATTCTGATTATTCTTATAATTGATATTCACTCCATGTTCTATTAATAGTTTTGCTACCTCTATATGACCGTTTTCAAATGCCTCTATTAATGCTTCATAACCATATTTATCATCAATTTTGGCTCCTTCTTCTATTAGCAATTTTACTATATCTAGATGCCCATTCTTTGATGCCTCTAGTAACGCTGTAGGTCCATGAATATTATTAATATTAGGCTTTGCGCCTTTTTCTAATAATAGCTTTACTATTTCTATATGACCATGCTGACTTGCAAAAACTAAAGCTGTCCAATCACGAGATTGTATACCATTAATGCTAGCTCCTTCTTCTATCAGTAATTTTACTATCTCTATATGACCATTTCTAGAAGCAGCCATTAATGCTGTGCAGCAATTTCCTTCATTAATAAAAGCTCCCTCTTCTATCAGTAATTTTACTATCTCTATATGACCATTTTCAGATGCTCCTATTAATGCTGTACAACGATTTTCATCATTAATAAGTGCACCTTCTTCTATCAGTAATTTTGCTATCTCCGTATGACCATTTTCAGATGCACTTATTAATGCTGTACAGCATTTTTTTTCATTAACATTAGCCCCTTCCTCTATCAGTAATTTTACTATCTCCCTATACCCCTTTGAAGAGGCATATGTTAATGATGTCCAACCATCACGACTTTTATAGTTAATATCCAAAGTATATTGTTTAATTAGCATTTCAACTATATCTTTTTTATTTCCAAGGGTTGCTAAAATTAAACAATTTCTACCTTCTTTGTCTTTCAAATCTTTTATATTTATAGCATTTTTCCCTATAAAGCCTTTCACTGCTTCTGCTGTTGATGTATAACATAACAATAATAAATACTTTTCATTATTTATTAAATTTTCCTCTAATTTATATTTGTCTTTAATCAAATCTATTATATTATAATAAGAATGTCTTAAAGCTAAATCATATATTTTTATTATATTATTTTTACTCATTTCGATCTCTTCTTTTTGAACAAGTGCCTCTATAATAATTAAGTTTTCTTTTTTTAAAGCTAAGTCTAATATACTTATTCTATTAAAAACGTAATTAATATTGGCTCCTTTTTCTATTAATTCTATAGCCTCGCTGGTATTACTATAATTTATAGCCATTACCAAATCTTCATTTATGTCTTTGTTTTTAGGTTTTATATCCCGTATAGCCTTAATACAGGATAATATTGATAATATTAATATAAATTTTCTCATTCTATCTCCTTAGTAATCTAATTTCTTTTTTAGACTAAGTCTAACATCATAAGATATTTTTAGCAACTTAACCTAAAATAAAAACTCATATTAATATTTTATAATAAAAAACTTTAATTTTTATTCATTAATGATTTCTCATTTTATATATTATCTTAAAAATTTTAGTAAATAACTTGAAGTTATGTAAAAATAGGTTGTCTAATAAAAAAGGAATTAAATCAAAGTTTAATTCCTTTAAAAATATTTTTTTAGCAGGTACCAATTATAATTAACGATTTTTCTTGGTAATCAAATTCTCTGTAAAGCCTAAAAGTTCCTCTACTCTATTCTTACTTATTATACTTTTATAAAATTTGCACTTTTCGAAAGCTTTATCATATATGTAATTTGGTAAAATTCTTTTTCTTTTGTTTAAATATATATCTAATATTATTAAATATTCTCTCTTTTTTATATAAAATACTCTATCACTACTTAATTTATTTAGAAGTCTTATTTCCCCAAATTTAGGTTTATAGCTTGATATATCTCTACTATCAGAGAATTTTTCACCATCAAATGATTTTTTTAATTCATTTATTAATTTAGATAGATTCTTTTTTGAAAGATTTTTAAAAGATTTTAAAGCCTCTTTATCAATTAAAATCTTTTCAGTCTTAATAAAATTATTTAAATTTTTTGAATTAAAGAAATATGAATCTTCACAACATTTTATTTGCTCTTTAAAAAGTACTAATATAGAGCCGTTTAATTTTTCCTTATTCTTGGCCATTATCTTTAGATCACTATTAGTT
>JAEWOZ010000096.1 GCA_023399505.1 Fusobacteriota bacterium
ATGCCTATCTATTAATCCAAGCTTTATATTTTGAACCTCCAATAAAGAGTAAGCACCTTTGAAATATCCTTTCTCTAAAGCTAACATCAGCGGTGTTTTTTCGCCACCTTTAGTAGGAAGATTAACATCTATTTTATCATTATTTAAGAGCTTTTTAACATATTCTCCATTAAATACTGAATAATGTAATATTGAATAACCATTACTATCAATGGCATTTAAATCTGAACTTTCAAAAAGGAATTCAATAACATTATTCAAATTTTTTGAAGGGGTTTTTTCTTGAAAGTATAAAGCTTCCATAAGAAGAGAACTTTGCTCTGTATTATCATGCGAATAATTCATACCTAATACATTGTAATTTTTATCTATAATTTTTTTCAACCCATTTATATTATTAGTTACGACTAAATCATAAGCTTCTTTAAAATCATTTTTTAATACTTTCTTTTTTAGTATTTCATTATTTTTAGGCTCATTATTTTCTTTATTTAGCTTTTTGGATAAATTACATGAAACTAAAATTATTAAAACTACTATTTTTAACATTTTTCACCTCTATTCCTTTTTTATAATATAAGCATATATAGTCAAAATTTTCATTAATTTTATTCCCTTGCATTTCTACTTCTTAAAAAATCAATAATCCTCTTATAATTTTGTTTATTAATAGGCACTCTGCATAGGTTTCCTTTATCATTATATACTTCTAATGCTAAATCTAGAGATGTAGTACCGTTTTTAATTTTTTTCATTTATGCTTGCCCCTCTATTCAATAATAATTTTAGTATTTTTTTTGAGCAAAATAAGCAAGCTTTATGTAATGCTGTCCACCCATTATTGTCCTTTTCATTTATACTAGCTCCTCTATCTAACAATAATTCTGCTATTTCTTTATGACCTCTATGTGATGCTTTGTGCAAAACCGTTTCTCCCATTTTATTTTTTTCATTCGCATTAATTCCTCTATTTAACAATAATTCCACTATTTCTTTATGACCTTCATATGACGCTATGTGTAAAGCCGTTTCTCCCACTTTATTTTTTTCATTCGCATTAATTCCTCTATTTAACAATAATTCCACTATTTCTTTATGACCTTCATATGACGCTATGTGTAAAGCTGTTTTCCCACCTTCATCTTTTTCATTTATCTTTAGAATTTTTTCTAAATCTGCTATTAGATAATTAAAGATTTCTACATTTCCTCTTTCAGAAATTATATGCAATATATTATAAGAGGTAGCTTTATTTTTAAAGCCTTCTGATACTTTAGCTCCATTTTCTAAAAGAAATTTAATTGTATCTAAGGATGATTCCTCACAAGCGTAATACAATACAGAACAATCATTGTTATCTTTTGCGTTGATATCTAAGCCTAAACTTAAAAATAATTTTACCATTTCCACATTGCCGTCTTTAGCAGCTTTATGTAATAAAGTTTCCCCATCTTCATTTTTAATTCTAAAATTAACGTTTTTCATTAATAAAAACTTTATTAAGTCCAATTTTTCTGAGCAGTACTCTACCGCTAAATACATAAGAAGTTCTTCATTGTAAATTTCGATATTGCTTTCAAATAGATAACTTATATTGTCAATTATCTGTTCAGAACTTAACTTCTTTTTAATCTTAAAACAATAATTTCCACCAAGACCTTTTTGTATTTTACCATAAACTTTTTTATCTATTAAAAGATGTAAATTATTATATCCTGAAAATGACTTGCTACATTGAGGAAGTTCACATTTTTTATTTACATTAGCACCTCTATTTATCAAAATTTTGATTGATTTAGAATCACCAATGGAACATGCTAAGTGTAAAGGATTTAAACCTCCTTTATCTGTCTTATCTATATTGTTATTGTTTCTTTCTAATAAAAACTCTAATACTGAGTATAGCTTATATAAAACTGCAAAATGTAAAAGTGACTGATTATATTTATCTCTAAAATCAATTGGAATAATATCTTCATTGATCAGATACTTAATCAATTCTTCATTTTTAAATTTAAAAATATCCTTTATTTTGCATTTCATTTCTTTTAAAGAATTAGGTATATTTATATCCAATTCTTTAATAAGTTTTAATAAGTTTATATGTCCTTTTTCTAATATAAGATATAGAGGACTAGTTATTGAATATAAAATTTTTATTTTATAACCTTCTCCTTCCATAAAACTTAAAGGATTATTCATAGAATCTAAAGTTATTATTTTAGCACCTTCTTTTATCAAAACTTCTGCTACCTCCAAATAGTCTTTATCAATAGATAAAGCTAATGGCGTCATATATTCTTCATTTTCAGAATCTAATTTCAAGCTTTCATTTACTATTAAATAATTTATCAAATTAATATTTCTTGATAAAACAGCAGCATGAAGAAGAGTGTTTCCATCATTATTTATTACTTTTATATTCGCATTCTTGTTTATTAAAAATTGCACTATTTCTTTATGACCATTTAGGCATGCTTTATATAAAGGCGTTTCACCTTTGTTATCTTCGATATCCCTATAATCATTCTTATCAATCAAATATTTAGCTATATTTAAAAGACCTTTTTCGGACGCAATGTGTAAAGGAGCTATTCCGTTAATATTTTGTAGATTTATATCTCCTCTTATATTATCTTCTAAACTTAATAAATATGTTAATATATTTTCATCTTCCTTTTTACATGCTGTATGAAATAAGGTATTACCTTCAATATCAGTCATATTCAAATTGCCTCTAAAAAAATTTCCATCTTTCATATATTTTAAAATAGGCAAATGACCATATTCAACAGCGGTATGTAATATACTTTCACCTCTGTTATTCTCAATGTAAACATTAGCTCCTCTCTCTATAAGGAGAATGACAATATTTAGAGTTCCATTCATAACAGCAATATGAAGAGGAGTATTACCTTGATTGTTTTTGATATTTAGGTTAGGGGCCATATCCAAAATAATATTTATCATTCCAATGTCATGTGAAATAAGCAATGCATAATGCAAAGGAGTATTGCCC
>JAEWOZ010000030.1 GCA_023399505.1 Fusobacteriota bacterium
ATGAAGCTCTCATAGTACTTACTAAATCATAAGCAGCTTCATAATTTTTTATGCCATTGTTTATTATTTTATAAGTATTTTTATCTCTTTCAATTACTAGACCTAAACTTTCTAAAAGTTGAACCATAGTTAAAGTATCTTGTAATATTGGTACTCTTTTTAATATATATTCGCCTTTTTGTAATATAGTACAAGCCATTATAGGTAAAGCAGCATTTTTAGAACCGCTTACCTCAATGAAGCCAGATAATGGCCTAGATCCTTTAATTTTAAACACTATTCGTCCTCTCTTCATTTCTTGATTTTATATAAAATAATTTTTTACGTTCTTTATAAGTTTTTAAACAGCTTAATAAAAAATAAAACAATTTTAAAAATTATAACACTATTTAAAGCTTTAAATCAACTCAAATTATGATATAATCAATTAACTTAAAAGAGGTGCCTAATGAAAAAATTTTTTCTTTTTTTTATAATTTTCAAAGCTTTTTTAGCAAAAGAATTAACAATTTTTTATACTACTAATTTTTATAATAACTACGACTCCATAATAGTTAAAGGTAAAACTGTTGGAGGAGTTGTAGGTTTAAAATCTAAGTTAGATGAATTAAAATTAAAGTATCCTAATTCCTTAAAGATTCATTTAGGAGAAACAAAAAAAATTGAACAAAGAGAAGAATTTGAAAACTATCTAAACATATTAGAAAATTTTAAATTCAATGTACTAGCTGTTGATATAAATCAAGCAAAAAATAATATTAAAAATTTACCTTTCGTTTCATGCAATATTTTTAACGAAAAGGAAGAATTTGCTAGTAAATTTGATAAATATAAAAATTTTTACATAGACAATAATAAAATTTCAGTAATAGGCGTAAGTGATCCTACATTTGAAAAAGGTAATAAGTTTGATGATAATTTAGGAAATTTAAAAATTAAAGAACCAATTATTGAATTAAAAAGAGTATTAGAATTAATAAAAAGAAATTTTGATCCTCATATAATAATAATTTTATCTACTTTTAACTCTAATGAATTTATAAAAATACTACAAGAGAATAAAAATATAGTTCTTTTATTGCAAAATCCAGAAAAGATAAATAATTTAAAAGCTCTTGAAAATAAATATATAATTGGAAACAAGATAAGAGAGCACGAAATAGGTTTAATTAATTTAAAAATAGAGGGCAATGAGATAATAGACTACAAAACTGAAGTTATGCAAGTAATAACTAACAAAAAAAGTCCAATAGAAGATAATGAACAGGAACAAAAAGATGAATTAAAAGGTAATAAAGAAGACGAAGAAATAAGAAGAATCGTTGAAAATTTCTAAAAAAATTTATTAATATAAGTTACAAAAACAGATAAAAAAAGAGAGATTTTTATATCTCTCTTTTTTATTATCTACTTTAACATTTCTTTTTAATTTTTTAATTTTAGGTAATATTAATTATAAAAATTATTGATTACCAGCTGAAAGATTTTTTTACACTTTCTTTTGCATTATGTAGAGTGTTTAAAAACTTTTCTACATATTTATAATTATGTTCTTTTATTGAAGTAGTTTCTACTTCCATTTCGGATACTGAAACCTTTGGCTCGTTAGCATTTGGTCTCACTTTTCTATACTCAGCTTTTACCCAAGTATATTTTTTATTTTCAACTTCTTTAACAGGTTTTTCAAGGTGAGCCAGTTTCTTTGCACTTTCCTTAACAGTTTCTGTTATATTTATTCTCTTTTTATCTGTAACTACAGAATTAACTTTAACTACTACATCAGCCTCTGCTTCATTTTTAGCAATAGCTTGATTTAGGGAACCATAATATTTTCTGAATGATTCTGCTATTCTTTTAGTAGATTCATTGTTATCGGCTGCTACTACATAAAATTTATCTCTTTTTGTTATATTAAGATCTTTATGAGCTTTAATATCAAAGTCTGCCTTATAGTTACTTGTTTTACAACTTAATACTACTAGTGGTAGTAATAATAAAGATTTTATCATTTCGAAACCTCCTGTTTAAGTAGATACAATTCTATTTTAGCTTTATAAGAGAAAATTGTCAAATTTAATTAAGTATAAAACAAGGATGATTATTACATTAATATAAAAAATATAGCAGCTAGGATTATAATTTTTATTATCCCAACTAAATCAAACTATAGAACCATTCTCATAATCAAATCTTTATACTATAACTCCACGTAAGGAATATAGTGAAAATATAAGTTAGCTTTAATTTTTTCTTTGTCCTCACATTACCCCACTCATAAAACATTAATTTTATTTCCTTCCTTTGTTAGCTGCTTACAGCTTATAAATTTCTTAGGGCGTATTAGGAAATTTAAAAATTGAAGTATATTTTCTTGAATTAGTGTTAGTAGCTTCAACCTTAATATATTCAATTGAAGGATCATTAATAGGAGGCAAATTATAAGTTTTAATTAATTCATAACTGTTAGCCATTAAATTAAAAGGACCTTGTTTAACATCGCCAGGTTGGGAGTTTTTGGAATTTAAATAACTAATATTTAAGTTTCCTTTTAAGCCACCCATGTCCAAAAAAGTTGGTTTAAAATTTGCTTCCCATAATACTGAAGGCGAAATAGTTTTCTTTCTAGATTCATTTTTAAAAGTAAAAAAAGGCATTCTACCAGTGGTTATCAACTCTCCAGTTGTTGTACTCATTGTACCTAAAGAAATTAAATTAATTTTATTTTCTCCTTCATCATTAAAGTGTTCTAATCCATATAACTTCAATCCTAATTTATTTTCTAAATTAGCCTCAACGGTTAAGCTATTTATAGCTTCTAGATGTGAAGTTGATTTATCAGAAATTATTTGAGAATTGTTTTTGTTTGGGAAACCATTGCTATTTTGATCTATAAAATAAATATTTTTAAATCTATCTAAGAGTGGAATTTTATTGCTTGGAATAAAAATTTTCAATAAATTCCCAACAGTGCTCTCCAATTTATTAAAAGTACTTTTGTTTTCTCTAATTTCATCATTATAATCTGGCGAGCCTAACACAGCAAATACTTCTATTAAAATTGGAAAGTAGATATTTTGTATTAATTCTCCATTAGCTAGTATTGAGCTTTTATCTATTTTTATATTATATTCTTTTATAAATTCAGTAGTAACATCTTTCTTCGATATTTTAATAATTTTATCTGATGTAACTCTAAGTACTTTTCCTGCTATTTTACCTTCATCAGTATGTAGATCAAAATTGTCGCCCTCTAGTTTTACTTCTATATTTTGAGTAAAACTTTGAATTGCGTCGTTGTTAAAGTTAACATAAGTTGTATCAGTTTCTTTTAATCTATATTTTAAAGTGTAACTACCCCCTCCATTATTTCCTCCGTTGTTAGAGCCTCCTCCAGATGATCCTGCACATCCCATAAGTGCTAGTAGTGCTAGTAGTGCTAGTAGTGTTATGATATATATCTTAATATCCTTCATATTATTTCTCCTTATTAATTATTCTATATACAAAAATACAACGATTTTTTAAAAAACCCTTCAAATTTTAGAATTTTTATTTAAATTTTTTTATAAAATGCTTCATTACTTATTTTAAAAAGCATTAAAAAAGATAGCTTAAAGTAAAAACCCTCTTCTTATGAATAACATTAAGGTAAAGTTACATTTACAGAATAAGTAGAATTGTTTGGATATTTAAATTGAAATAACATTTTCTTTGCGGTGTTGTTAACGGTAGGGTTCTTATACCTAACTAAATAGGAATTGTCGTAGTCAAAAATCATTGGCTGACCTAACACACCACCTAAAGAATTTAAATAGCTAACTGTAAGAATGCCTTTAAATCTCTCTCAATGTAAAAGAATTTGGTCTAAAATTTATAGTAGAATTATTTGAAACAATAGTACTATTTTGACTATTGGCCAAATTTATATAGGGTAAATCAGAAACTGTACTTATACTCACCTCTAAACCTACTAAATTAACCTTGTCAACCCCCTCTTCTTCAAATTGCTCTAATCCATATAATTTTAAGAATAAGGGATTTCCTTTATTATAAGTATCAATAGTAAAATTAGTTGTTACTAACAAATCTAATAACGAAGAAGAAAGAGCGATGGAATATTTTCTACTTGGATCACTTTGAGAATTTACATAATAAACTTTTTTGAATCTCTTTAGTATATCCTTCTTACCATCTTTAATGAAAATTTTTAGAATATTACTTTTAAAAGCTTCCGGCAATACATTTTCAAGATTCTTGATTTCAGCTACTCCAACTCCTTGAGATGGTGCTACTATTATTGGAGCATAAGATGACTCAATTAGCTCATTATTATTTTTTATGGAACTTTTATTAATATTTATTGTATACACTTTTAAAAATTCATTAGTAACATTCTTCATTGATATTTTTATATTATCATTTTTTGTTATTCTTATTACTTTTCCAGCTATTTTTCCTTCATTTGTATATAAGTCAAAATTATCACCTTCTAATTTTACTTCTATATTTTTGGTAAAATTTTGAACTTTATCATTATTAAAATTAATGTAAGCTGTGTCAGTCTCTTTTAATTTGTATTTTAAAGTATAGCCATTTCCACCTGTATTATTTTCACCTCTAGATACTCCTCCCGAAGATCCATCACAACCCATAAATACTAGCAATATTAAGATGTATTTTTTATATTTATCATTTTCTTCCTCTTTTATTCTATTAAATATCTTATTAACTATATATTTATTCGTTTCTTAAGTCTTGCTAAAGGTATAACGTCATAAAATAATTTAATAAGTACTATTTTCTTTTTATTTTTAAGGTGTTATAACTCTTAAAGTATATTTTTGATTTGCTCCTGTCTGAGAATTGTAATAAAAGTTAAATATTATAGTTTTAACTGCTCCTCCTGATGGATGGAATATCATTCCACTATACTCAAGGTGTGGAAGCAATAAGTTTTCAGATAAAGAGTTAAAATTTGGAGAAGTAAATTTAGAAGTTACTACTTTTACATTAGGTAAATTAGGCAGTTCTACTTCATATTCAAGTGTATAGTCTCCTTTAAACCCGCCTATTGTACAACTTGTAGGCTTAAATCCTGGAATTACATCAATCTCTTCTTCAATTGGTATTCCATCAACAAGTTGATTTGACCCTCCATTTTCTAATAGAATTGCAGGATTAGAAGACATAGTTAATAAATTATCCCCTAATGGCAATAAATTTTGCTGATTTTCTCCTAACTCTTCAAAGTACTCAAGTCCGTATAATTTTAAACCTACTTGCCCACCAATTGTCGACGCTGATACACTATAACCATCATTTATTAATGTTTCTATGTTTGCAGTTGCTAGTTTGGCCATTTTTTTATCTTCTAAATTATAATTAGGTATTGAAGTATCTACATAATATAAATTCTTAATCCTTTTTTCTATTATCTCTTTGCTTGATTCTTTTATAGCAATTCTTAATAAATTGCCCTTAAATTTCCCAGGTGTTAATACATTATCTTCATCTTGATCTGAGACAATAAAGTTACCATCTGTCTTAACTAAATAAGGATAATAAGAAGATCCTATACTTTGCTTTAATACATTTACTTTAAAAAGTTTTAATAAATTATCTTTTCCTTTTGGTTTTAATTTAAAATTAGTAGTATTTTTTATTAAAGAGCTTAATTCACCATTTTGTTCCGCTACTTTAGTCTCTTGATCATCTAATATGTAAAGATCTGTCTCGTTTCCTTCTACTAATAGCTTAATATTCTGATTAAATATATCATTTGAATTATAATCAAATGATTGATATGCCTCATTATCTTTTGACTTGTATTTTAAAACAAAAGAAGGTGATTTTATAGTTGTTGTAAAAGAAGAATTTATATTATATGAAAATTTGAATTGAATCTCTTTTATAACAGTTCCTGGAGAAATTAAAAAATTGAAATTTTCAAATTCTTTAAATAACTTATTATCTTTTATTGCTTTATATAAAGGTCTAAAAGAGGCATCTTTTCCATCTTTGTAATTAACTTCTAAATTTCCATTAAATCCTACAATTCTGAATTTTGTAGGACTAAATTCTATACTTTTACTTAAATTTAAAGCTTCATTCATATTTATAGTTACTATATTTCCTAATTCATCTTCTAATGTTATTAAGGGGGCTAAAACAGTAGTTACAAGTTCATTGCCTAAAGATATTAAATTCTCTTTATCATTTTCATCTTCAAAATACTCTAAGCCATATAATTTTATTCCTAAATCACCATTTAACTTGTTTTTTGTGATTATAAGGCCGTTATTAATTATATTTTCTAAACTCTCTGTACACTCTTTAGCGCTAACTTTACTATTAAAGTTATAGTCATCTGATGAAGTATCTATGTAATATAATTTTTTAATCCTTTTTTTCAAAAGTTCTTTTACTGAATCTTTAATAAAAACTTCTAAGATGTTGCTATTGAATCCCTTTTGTTTATTAGGCAGAACATTCAAATCATCTTTTAAAGGACTTAAATTCTCACCTTCTTTTTTAATTAAGATAGGAACATATGAGGATTCTATAACATCTTTTTCAATTTTTAAATTACATTCTCTTAAAATGATACTAAAACCATCATTAATTTTTGATTTTATTTTAATATTATTAATAGGGTTTTTAAGAATTGCAGATGTTTTTTCATTTAATTTATTTATTAGTTTATTATCAACATAAAGGTCTCCATCTTCACCTTCTAAAATCAATTCTATATTTTGATCAAACATTTGCGTGTTAGAACTTAATAAACTATAGTTATCTTGCTTATCATCTAACCTATACTTTAGTATAACGTTAGGAATAGTAATACTCTTTGTATAATTCGAATTTTCATTGTATACAAATCTGAATTCAATTTTACCTACATTTATGTTTTCAATAGGGTTAGGTTCTTCAAATTTTCTGTAAGGTTTAAATAATTCATCTTCTAACTCTTTTGTAAAACTAGTAATGATATTACCTTCCTTAGTTTTATAAGTAATGTCAACCTTTCCTTTGAATCCTATCAATTTATATTCATTAGGTCTAAAACCTATTTTTCCACTTATATTCTGTGCTTTATCATCTAACTTTATTGTAGTAATATTTCCTAAATCATCTGAAAACGTAATCCAAGGTAAGTTTACAGAGGTTAATAAAGAATTACCTATAGGAATCAAATTTTCTTTATTTTCATCTTTAAAATACTCTAAACCATATAACTTTAAACCTAGATCGCCTCCTAATTTATCTTTTGTAACTCTTATAGGATAATTGTTATTTACTATTTCATTTACAGAAACATTAATCTCCTTAGCATTAGCTTTATTGTCTAAATCATAATTATCACTAGACGTATCTATATAATATATTTTCTTAAATCTTTTCTTTAATAATTCTTTAAATTCATCTTTTATAAAAACTTCAATTATATTACTATTAAAACTCTCTTCTTTAGTTGGTAAAGAATTTGAGTTTTCTACTATCCTCACAACTTCATTATTATTCTCACCCATCAAGAGAGGAGCGTAAGTAGATGATTCTAGATTTTTGTTTATATTAATTACATACTGCTTTAAAAATGTACGGTCTCTTTTTAATATCTTAATAGTAGAAGTCTTTTCAATAACTTTTATTATATTTTCTCCAGGAATTGGAACATCATCTAAAACAAAGGTAAGTTCATTTTTATTACCTTTAAAATTCAGTTCAATATTATGTTTAATTTCTGGTAATAATGTACTTATAGGTTGATAGTTTTCTGTCTCATTTAACCTGTATTGTAAAATGTAAGAAGTATCTGAAGAATTTCCTAAGATACTAGTACATCCTAAAATTATAAATAATAAAAATAAATAACTTTTCATATTTTTCATTCTTTTTCCCCACCTTATTAATCTTGTATATAAAAATAATACAAAACTTTTCTAAAAAACCCTTTAAAATTTTAAATTTTAATTTAAAAAAAGATGCTAAATAATTTAGCATCTTAATATTTGCAAGCTCTATAACATTTGCTTTTTTAAATATCGCAGTTACGGAATAAAATATTTATATCAATATCCTTTATTTTCTTCATCTATTATTATTTAAGTATAACTAAATTTTAGCAATATTCAATGACTTTTTCAAACAGTTCAACAGGAATTTTATGTAAGAAAAACAGTAAGCTGATATGTTCATATATCTCTTTTTTAATCTCTTGAGGTATATCATTTTTTTTATTTAAAGCTATAAAAAGATGTATATAATCTTTTAAAATTTCATTTGTTATCAAATATCCTACCTCTAAAAGGGAGCTCTTTTCATATTTTTCTCTAATTGCAATCAATTCTTCACCTATATGCGTTAAAGCATTCATACCAAAAACATCTTTCTCATAGATGTTAGCGCCATTTTCTAACAATAATTTTACTATCTCAATGTGTCCTCCTCTGGATGCTAAAATTAATGATGTAAAAACTTCATTTTCTTTTTTATTAACATTAACGCCTTTTTCTATTAGTAATTTAACTATTTCTCTATGACCCATACTAGATGCCATCATCAATGGCGTCCATCCATCGTTATCCTCATTTTCAAAATTAGCACCTTCTCTTATTAATAATTCCACTGTCTTTTCATAACCTGTGTTAGCTGCAAACATCAGTGGTGTCCAACCTTTGCTTTCTTTTTCATCAATATTAGCACCTGATTCTAGCAATAATTTAACTATCTCAATATACCCTTCTTTAGATGCTAGCATTAATGATGTCCATCCATCATTTTGTTTTTCATTAACATTAGCACCTGATTCTAGCAATAATTTAACTATCTCAATATACCCTTTTTTAGATGCTAGCATCAATGATGTCCATCCATCATTTTGTTTTTCATTAACATTAGCACCTGAATTTATTAACATTTCAACTATTTCTGTGTAACCTTCTTCTGATGCTAGCATCAATGGTGTCCAACCTTTATTATCCTTATCATCAACCCTAGCTCCAAATTCTATTAAAAGCTTAACTATTCCTATAAGACCATCTTCGGTTGCTAAAATTAGAGCTGTTTCACTATTATAATTTTCATAATTAACATCAGCTCCTTTTTCTAATAATATTTTTAATACCTTTTCATAACCTATGTTAGCTGCAAACATTAGTAGTGTATAGCTATCATTATATACATCATTAAAATTTGCTCCTCTTATTATTAATTCATTTACTATATCTTCATGACCTTGTGCTAAAGCTAGAATCGATGATGTTAAACCCCTGTTTTCCTTTTCATTAATATTAGCGCCATTTTCTAGCAACAATTTCACTACCTCAATATGACAACTTTGAGATGCCAGCATCAGTGACGTCCAGCCTTCATTATCCTTATCATCAACATTAGCTCCCGACTTTATTAAAAACTTAACTATTTCAATGCAGCCTCTTTGGCTTGCTGTCATTAGCGATGTTACACCATCAACATCTTTATAGTTAACATCAGTTCCTGCTTTTACTAATAACTCTACTGTCTCTCTAAAGTCTTCATTAGATGCTAATATAAGTAGTCTACCTCCATTATCATATCCATCATTAAAATTTGCTTCTCTTTTTATTAGCTCATTTACTATATCTTCATGACCTTTTTTTAAAGCTATATCCAATGATGTAAGACCCTTATTTTCCTTTTCATCAACATTAGCTCCTGCCTCTATTAGGAACTTAACTACCTCAATATGGCCATTGTGAGATGCTAGCATTAATGATGTAAAACCTTTATTTTCCTTTTCATTAATATTAGCTCCAAATTCTATTAGGAACTTAACTACCTCAATATGGCCATTGTGAGATGCTAGCATCAATGCTGTTAAATCTCCGTTTTCCTTTTCATTAATATTGGCTCCAGACTCTATTAGGAAC
>JAEWOZ010000088.1 GCA_023399505.1 Fusobacteriota bacterium
AGAGAATCAGGAGGAAGGTACGATATAGCTATTATTCCAAAAGGTAATAACAGAACAGGGTATATCATAGAATTTAAAGTACTTAAAAGCGAAGATCAAAAAACAAAAGATCCTGATTTAATAAAGATAAAATTGAAAAAGTTAGCGGAAGATGCAATAAAGCAAATAGAAGAAAAGAAATATACAACAGAGTTAATACAAAAGGGTGTAAAGAATATAGTAATATTGGGAATAGCATTTGAAGGCAATACTGTATATGTTCTCCACAAACATATTTAGAATTAAATTTTAAGATCTTAAGTTATAAATTAAAGGAGAAGTGTAAGTTTTCTGTCTTATTAATAAATTTATGAATGAAATATAGTACAAGGTGAAGAGTGAATTTTAAATTTTTAAACTATAATGAGAATATTTTTGAATACATTGTAAGTCAAAAGAGTTATTCTTTTGGTAATCTTTTTATTTGTGAAAACATAAATAATAAAAATATTTTAATTGAAAAATTAATAGGAAAAGATAATAATCAAGTATTAACAAAAGAAGAATTTCTAACTATCATTAAAGAGGGCATTAATGATGATAATATTAGGCTTCTTTTATTTTTTCTCTCCTTAAGTAAAGAGAATAAAGTAAAATTTAGAATTAATGATATTTTTGATTGTAAAGATCTTTTCAGTAGATTTAAAAGTTTTTATAAAGAACTAATGGAAGCAGACATTGAAAAGCCAAAAGGCCTTTTAGAGTGGCAAGAAAAAATTTATAGTGAAATGGAAGAGATTAGGATAAATTATTTAAAATTTTTAGAAAAGAATTCTATAAAAGATCATATATTTAATAAAGATTTGGATATCACATTTTTTAAACAGTTCCAAAAAATAGTATTTGTAAATGTATTATATTATTCAAATTTAGACAAGAAAATTTTAAAATCAATAGGAGAAAATATAGAAATAATTCTTCAATTACCTGAAAATAATTTCAATAAAGAGAATTTGAATTTGATAAGAGTAGATCTTCCAGATAAATTTCCTAATATAGAAATATTTAAAACAAACGATGATTTTTTACAATCAATAAATATTTTAAAAGATTTAAACAAAGGTAGAAAAATATTAGATTTAAGAGGTGAAAGTTTTTTACATTCTGTTAATAATTTTGCAAAGTTTGATGAAATATTTTCATCTACTTTAACATTTAATCTATTAGAAAATATATTAAAGTTATTAAAAGGTGTAAGGAAAATCAATGAAACTTTTACAATAAAAACTTCAACTTTGCTAAATGTTATAAATTCTCCTATTATTAAAGAAGCTTTTCAAATTCATGAAGATGAACTGAAAAATTTTGACTTCTTTATACAAGAAGGATATAAGTATATTTATAAACAGGGGCTTTTTCTTAATTTATTTAATTTTATTGAAAAGCTTTATAATATAGATAAATTTGAACAATTTTATGAAATTTTCCATAATTTTGAAATTGTAGAGGATAAAGAAATTTTTCATGAAACTTTAAATTTTTTGAAAAATATAGGAGATAAATTTTTAAAAAATAATTGGAATAAAATTTTCCATAAAAATTTTCCAAGAAAGTTGCTTGCATTTTTAATAGGTATTATTTCTGAAAAGACTATAAAAAAGGAAGCAAAATATCTAATTGAAAAATTAGGCGAAGAGGCTTATGAGAATTCCAAAGAGATAGTTTTAATGAATTTAAGCGACTCTTTTATTAAATATGAGGAATTAGAAAAAAATATTCTTACTGATTCACAAAAAAGCAATAATGATATTAAAGATTATGCTTCCTACTCTTTAGAACATAGATATAAAATACTAAGAAATATTTTTTCATCTGAGAATGTAAAAATTTATTATATTAAAGATAAAGAAAAAAATATAGATTCTTATCCTTTAATAGAAGAAATAAAGCTAAAATTCAATATTGAAGAAAAAGATACTTTAATTAATGAGAAACACTATAATCAGATCTTTGATGTTATATTAAATAATAGGGAAATTTTAAAAATAGGTCGTGATGAAAAAGACCCTTTACCTTTTAATAAAGAAGATTTAATAAAGAAAAATGAATATGCTTTAAGTTTTTATGACTTTAGTGAGTTTGAGAAATGCCAATATAAGTACTATTTAAAATTTATAGCATCTTTGGGTATAGATAATTATGAGATAAAGTATAGAATAGATCCTTATTTAGTAGGAGAAATAGCTCATAAACTTTTAAGTAGAGTAGCTGTTCTAATGGATAATAATTTGAGATTAGGAATTTATGAGTTAAAAGGTATAAATATAGGTAAAATATTAAATGAAATAGTAAAAGGAGAAAAGTATAAAATACCAATTACTTATTATAATTTCTATAAAAAAATACTTTTTCCTTCTATAATAAATAGTGTAAATACATTCTATACTAAAATTAAAGAGGAGTTGAAAGAAAAAGATATAAAAGAGATATTTGTGGAAAAATTGGCTAAATATGAAATATTTAATTTAGAGGATGAAAAAAGTTTCTTTTTAAAAGGAAAAGCTGATTTAATAATTGAAACTAATGATCAAAACTATATAATAGACTATAAAACAGGTAAAGGAGAATCTAAACAATTAGATTTTTATAAGATTATTTATTATAACCTTTCTTCTAATGTCAATAAAATGTTTTATAAAATTTTCGAAGAAGAATTAAAATTAGAAGGCAGAGAGATTTTAAAAGAAAAAGATATTAAAGAAAAAATAAGCACCTTTTTTAAAGGTACTATATATAGTCGAACTGATAAAAAAAGTTATTGCAGAACTTGCGAGTATTTTAATATTTGTCATTCAGTAGGCGAGTAGATTATTTATTAAAAACTTCCTCTATAATTTTTATAAATACCTCTTCATATTTTTCTTCAGTAGTATTATAAACTGAAAAATATACTTTTTTAACTTTTTTATTCTCGTCTATAAAATTTTTAATAATTTCTATAAATGATCTTGCATAATCTTTAAAATCTATTTTTAGTTTTTCTTCTATTGAAATTAAATATGCATCTATTATAAAAGAGAAAATGTATATATTTTTATCTTGCATATTATTTTTAAATTTTTCTCTTAGATTATTCATAAGATCTTCTTTTAATACTTCTAAAAGCTTTTCATTAGGTTGATTTTTTCTATAAACAAAATTAAAAATTCTTCTGGAGTATTCTAGATTTTTAAGATGAGATTCGTTTATAAATTTTTGAATATCTTTATTTGTTGTGTAGGCATTTAGAGAAATTAAATTTTCTATTTCTTCTATTTTGCCTCTCATTATAATTAATTCACTGTTTCTATATTTTCTATTTCGTAAAATATTTTGTTTTGTTTTTTCTTCTGAAAAATTAAAGATATTATTTACATTTAAATTAGAATTTTTTTCTTTTTTAACTTGTTGATCATTTTCTAAATTTTTGTTATCAAATACTTCGTTAAATACCTTAATAAAAGTCTCTTTATAATTTTCTTCGATTGTATCATATATATAAAAATAAAACTTAAATTCTTCTTCAGCAGAGCCAATGATATTTTTAACTTTGTTAGCTCCATTTACATAATAATTCTTAATTTCTTCCATAAATATTCTTATATAATCTTCAAAGTTTATATTAATTTTAGATTCCTTAGCAACTATATAACTATC
>JAEWOZ010000090.1 GCA_023399505.1 Fusobacteriota bacterium
ACAGCACACACTCCTTGTTTTAGAAGGGAAGCTGGTTCTTATGGTAAAGATACTAAGGGAATAATAAGGCTTCATCAATTTAATAAAGTGGAGCTAGTAAAAATTGTTAAACCTGAAGATTCTGATAAAGCTCTTAATAAATTAGTTGAAGAAGCTGAGTATATTTTACAAGCTTTAAACCTTCCTTATAGAGTAGTTCTTAAATGCACAGGTGATACAGGATTTACAGCTTCTAAAACATATGATTTAGAAGTATGGCTACCAAGTCAGAATAAATATAGAGAAATTTCCTCATGTAGTAACGTAAAAGAGTTCCAAGCTAGAAGATCTTCTATAAAATTCAAAAGAAAAGATTCTAAAAAGAGTGAATTTGTCCATATGCTCAATGGTTCTGGTTTAGCTATTGGAAGAACATTTGCAGCAATTCTAGAAAATTATCAAAATGAAGATGGAACGTTTGAAATTCCTGAAGTTTTAAGTAAGTATATTAATAGATAATTAATATACGTTTAAATATATCAAAAGAGCTTTTATAAGCTCTTTTTTTTATTTTAATTTATTACGTATAAGATTTTTTAATTTTTAAAATGACAGTTCATAATAATAAAAAATATTCTTCAAATAAATTATTTTATAGTTAAAGCAAAATTTATAATTTTTAAAATACTATTTAGACTTTTATCAATTTCCTCTAGATCATTTTCTTTGAAAGAATCTTCTTTTGATCTTTCAATTTCAAGAAGCGCATAAAAATATATCATTTCTATTGTTGCTAGTTCACTTCTTATCTCCGCTAGGCTCTTCTGATCTTCTACTTTTAAAGATTTTACTAAATATTCTAAATCTTGTATTAAATATTCTATAGAAATTCTATTATCTTTATAAGTATCTATTTTTTCTAAAATATTATTGAGTTTTTCATTACTGTATCTCATTTTTACTCCTATTATATTTGTACAAATATAATTTAGAAAAACTTTAACAAAAGTCCAAAATTTTTTATAATTTTTTAATATTAGGATAAGTATAATAAATTTTTTGAATTTTAGCAATCTACTATTTCTGAGCCACATTTCTTTTTTAATATATAAATTTTTTTATTATATACAATGTTTTAAAAGCGAATTTTTATAAATCATTTATATCTTTAGATAAAATTTTATAAATTCTTAGTTCTGATTTGCTAAAAAGGATTTGTAATGTTAAATTATAATTTTGAAATGATTGATTATTTTATAAAAATTTAATAATACGAATTAAGAACAGGAGAAATAAAGAATGGAAAAGTTTATACTACTAATTTTATTACTTTCTTATAACAAAATTAGTAGGAGTATAGAATTTAAAAATATAGATGAATATCTAGCATTAGCTATAATTAATGAAGAAAATGAAAAGTTTTTGCATTTATATTTAATATGATAAAATGTTTTAAAAGTTATAAAGGGGTTTTATGAAATTTACTCATCTAAATGTTAAATCAAACTATAGCATTTTAGAAGGCATAGCTAAAGCCGAGGATTATCTAAATAAATGTTTAGAACTAAAGATGAATGCGTTAGGAATTGCTGATTACGGGACTATGTTTGGTGCTTTAAAATTTTATTTAACTGCTAAGAAAAAGGGAATAAAGCCTCTAATTGGGTTAGAAATTAAAAGTGATTTTGATATTTTTTAGATAATTAGCTTCTAATTTTCTAAAAGGATTCCCAATATTAGATTATAATTTAAAATAAGTAGTTATTTAATTTTAATGCTATTAAAAATTTAATAATTAATTAATAAAAATAGGAGAGAAGATGAAAAAAATTATGTTAATAATTTTACTACTTTCATGTAGTAAAATTATTGAAAATATACAACTTAAAAATAAAGATATAAATGAAGATTTAGTTTTAGCCATAATTAACAATGAAACAGAAAAAGCTAAGGAATTAATAAAAGAATCGGAAGTTGATGCTAGAGATACTTACGGTTGGACAGCACTAATGTATGCATCTGAAAATGGTCATATGGAAATAGTGAAGTTATTATTAGAAAAAGGAGCAGATATTAGCATCAGAAGCAGAAAAGGTTATAGAAAAGGGTATACGGCATTATTAATAGCTGCAGAAAAAGGTAATGCAAATATAATTGAAATTTTATTGAATGCTGGTGCTGATATAAATGAGAGAATAAATTTCATATTAAAATTTAAAGGCAAATCTGCTGTGGAAATAGCTCATAAGCGAGGTCATGAAAAACTTTTAGAATTGTTAATATTAAGAGGAGCTGATCTTACAAACTTGAAAGAAACAATAATAGAGAACTTAATAATCAATAAAATAAAGATAGGAGATATGAGTAGTTGTTTATTAATAATGAATAATTATAAAGTAAACTATAAATATAAAGATAAAGATGATAATACTTTTTTACATCATGCTGCCTTGGTTGATAATAAAGAACTACTTAAAGAATTTATAAAAAGAGGGTGCAATATAAGTTTAAGAAATATTAATGGCTTTACAGCGTTGGTTATAGCGTTACAAAAGGGTTATATAGATTTAGTGAAATTGCTAATAGATAAGGGTGCTAATGTCAATGATAAAGAAGGTAACGGCATGACTACATTGATAATAGCTTCCAAGGAGGCGCATGTAGAAGTAGTTAAAACTTTAATAGATAAAAATGTAAATATCTATGAGAAAGATAACTTAAATAAAACGGCTCTTATTTATAT
>JAEWOZ010000091.1 GCA_023399505.1 Fusobacteriota bacterium
AGAGAATCAGGAGGAAGGTACGATATAGCTATTATTCCAAAAGGTAATAACAGAACAGGGTATATCATAGAATTTAAAGTACTTAAAAGCGAAGATCAAAAAACAAAAGATCCTGATTTAATAAAGAAAAAGTTAAAGAATTTAGCAGAAGATGCCATAAAGCAGGCAGAAGAGAAGAAATATATAACAGAGTTAGTCAATGAAGGTGTAAAGAAAATAACAATACTAGGAATAGCATTTAAAGGTAAAACCACTCATATTTCTCATAAGAATATTTCTATATAACTTTACGTTTTTAACTATTTATTAAATAAAAATAGGTAGAGTTAATTTCTGAATTGAAAGATAAATAGATTTTATTTATCTTTTTATTTATCTTAATTAAAAATATAAGTAAGCTATAAAATTTGACATTTTAAAGATAAAGAGTAGAATTTAAAGATATACTTTAAAAAAGAGAAGGTGATAAAATGGAGCTTATAGTTAGAACTAATAAGGGAATGTATTGTCCTCAAGGAGATTTCTATGTAGATCCTTATAGGCCTGTAAAGAGAGCTGTTATTACTCATGCTCATAGTGATCATGCTACTCTAGGTTCTTTGCAATATTACTCTTCAAAGAAAACTAAACCATTACTTGTTAGTAGAAAAGTTCCTGCATTGATAATCGATGATTATGATTATGGTGAAATTTTTCAAATTAATGGGGTAAATATATCTTTTCATCCTGCTGGGCATATTTTAGGATCTTCGCAAGTAAGAATAGAGTACGAAGGCCATATATGGCTTATCTCAGGTGATTATAAAAGAGAACTAGATCCAACATGTGAACCTTATGAAATAGTAAAATGTGATGTGTTTATAACGGAAAGCACTTTTGCAATACCTATCTATGTATGGCCTGATATAAATGAAACAATGGAAGAGGTACATAGGTGGTGGAAAGATTGTGAAAAGGTTGGAAAAACTCCTATTTTGCTTGGATATTCATTAGGAAAAGCACAAAGATTAATAGCAGAGTTAAGAAAACTTACAGATAAAGAGATATTTTCATATTCTACTATTACTAAATTAAATAAAGATTATGAATCTTTAGGAGTATCTCTAAAAAATGTAATTGATGCTTCTACTGAAAAAGATATTAAAAGTTTAATAGTTGCACCTCCTCAAATGGCTGAAAGTGAATGGATAAATAAATTCAAGAATGTTTCAGTAGCATTTGCTTCTGGATGGATGCTTACAAGTGCTGGAAGAAAACAAAGAAAATTTGATAGAGGTTTTGTAGTTTCAGATCACTGCGATTGGCCCTCTCTTATAAAATCCTGCGAACAAAATCAACCAAAAAGAGTTGTAGCACATCATGGTTCTAAAGATGTATTAGAGAAATATTTGCAAGCAAAAGGTTTTTCTACAGAAGATTTAAGAAGTCAATAATTAAATATTAAAAGGTTTTATGATGATTAAGAATTTTATTAATTTATATAAAGATTTAGATTCAACTAACTCTACAAATGAAAAAGTTGATTTTCTTGTAAGATATTTTGTTGAGAATAGTGCAGAAGATAATGCTTGGACTATTTACTTTTTAAGCAATAAAAAAGTGAAAAGAATTATCTCAAGTAGTGCTTTAAAAGAACTTTTTCTTGAAAAGACTCAAATGGAAAAGTGGTTATTTGATGAATGTTATGGAAAAGTAGGAAGTTTAAGTGAAACTGTCTCCTTATTAATAAACAATAATGTTAAAGAGGGTTTTGAAGAGATATCTTTTTCACAGTTTGCTAAAAATGTAATATATAATATGTCAAAGTTATCTTTACAGAAAAAGAAAGAATTAGTTTCTTCTTATTGGGATAAATTAGGTAAACTTGAATTATTAATATTTAATAAGTTTTTATCAGGAAATTTTAGAATTGGTTTAAGTGAAAGATTAGTAATAAGAGCTATTTCATATTTTTCTGGTGTAGAAGAAAGCATGATTATGGGAAGAATTATGGGTGATTGGGAACCTAGTAAAGAATTTTTTGAAAAAATAATTTCGAAAGATAGTAAGAAATTAGAAGGCCCATATCCCTTTTATTTAGCATCACCTTTGGATAAAGAATTTAGTGAATTAGGTAGTTCTGAAGATTGGATCGCAGAATGGAAATGGGATGGGATAAGAGCGCAATTAATAAAAAGAGATAGAATTTCTCTATGGTCTAGAAACTTGCTAGCAATAGATTATCAATTTCCTGAAATAGTTAATAAAGTTGAAAAGATAGATAAAAGTTTTGTAATAGATGGCGAATTAGTAGTTTTTAAAAATGGAAAAGTAACACCCTTTAGTGAGTTACAGCTTAGATTAGGGAGAAAAAATCCTACTAAAAAAATTTTAGAAGACAATCCTGCAACTATAATTTGTTATGATCTTTTAGAGTATGGAGATGAAGATATTAGAAGTAGACCTTTAAAAGAGAGAAGAGCTTTATTAGAAGAACTTGTTAAAGAAATAGGTTTAGAAATCTCTCCTATAGTAAAATTTAAAGAGTGGGAAGAAATACCTTCTTTTAGACAAGCTCCTCCTGAACATACAGAAGGATTAGTGTTAAAAAATAAAAATTCATTATATTTATCTGGTAGGGTAAAAGGAAGCTGGTGGAAATATAAAAGAGATCCTTACACAATAGATGCTGTATTATTGTATGCTGAACAAGGTACAGGAAGAAGAGGGGGGCTTTTTACTAATTATACTTTTGGTGTATGGAGAGACGAGTTATTAGTTCCTTTTACTAAAGCTTATTCGGGTTTAAATGAAGAGGAAATAAAAGATTTGGATGGTTGGATAAAAAGCAATACAATTGATAGATTTGGGCCAATAAGGTCAGTAAAGAAAGAGCAAGTATTTGAAATAGCATTTGAGAACATAGATTATTCGCCAAGACATAAAGCTGGAATTGCTGTAAGATTCCCCAGAATATTAAGATGGAGAAAAGATAAGACTTTGAAAGAAGCTAATAAGTTAGAAGAATTAATAGATTTACTAAATACTAAGTAATTGATTTTTATAAAAAACTTATTTGTGATAAAATATCCTCTAAATGAAAGAGGTAAAAAAATGGAAAATATTAAAAACAACATAAAACCTATGAATTTATTTAAATTCTATTGGATATTTATTAGAAAGAATATAACAAAAGTTATTTTGTCAGCGGTAATGATTTTAGTAATCTGGCCTGTTGATATAGTAGTAACACCTTATCTGAGCAGAATATTCATAAATAAAATGATTCAAGAAAACATGAACGTAACAGCTTCTTATCTTTTATATATAGGCTCTCTAATAGTAGCTTCAAAAATTATAGCAGCAGTGTTAGGAAAGTTTTGTGATGCTCTATTTGCTAATTTTATGGCTATTTTGAAAAAGGATCTTAGACAACATCTTTTTATGAAAATTCATGATCATTCTACCTCTTTTTTCGAGACACGTATGGCTGGAGAAATAGGTCAAAAAATAATAGGATTTTCTGATCAAGCAGAATCAATAATAGGATTTTTTTTAGGTTTTTTTATTCCTTTACTTGTAAGCATAATTATTACTTTAGGCATAACTTTTAAATTTAATATTTTTGTTGGTTTTCTATTTTTTACATGGATTTTAGTAAGTTTCTTATTATCTATAAAATTTGCTAACAATTCATTTGCTTCATCTAAATTTTACTCTACAGTAGCTTCTAAATTGAATGGTCAAATTATTGATTCAATCTTTAACAATTTAAATGTTAAGATTTTTGGTTCAAAAAATCTTGAAACAAAATATTTAGAAAAAAGTAATGTCGAAGAAATAGAAGCTAAAAAGAAATCTTTATATAAAGTCTTTAGTATTAGAACTAATCTAAGATTTATAAATACTTTCTTTTTTATTATATTCTTTATAGTAATTTTTCTAGTTAAAGGCGCTGGAAATTTTCCAATAGGTGACTTTATTTTTATCTATGGAGTTCACGATGCTTTAAGTGGTTACATGAGTTGGTTAGGCATGGAGGGCTCTTTTGTATTTCAAAATATAGGAATTTCCCAAGAAAATTTAAATTTCTTACTACAGCCTACTGAAATTAAAGATATAGAAAATGCTAAAGAACTGAAGAATAGCAAGGGAAATATTTCTATAAAAAATTTAGGATTCGCATATAATGACAAAAAAGTTTTTGAAAACTTTAATTTATCTATAAAAGCTAAAGAAAAAGTAGGGCTTTTGGGAAAATCTGGTTCTGGAAAAAGCACTTTTATAAAGTTATTAATGAGATTCTACGATGTAAATGAAGGAATAATAGAGATAGATGGTCAAAATATAAAAGATCTAACACAAGATTCACTAAGAAGGAACATATCGTATGTAACACAAGAACCTATGTTATTTAACAGATCTGTAATGGACAACATAAGATATGCTAAAGAAGATGCAACAATAGATGAGATAAAAGAGGCAGCGAGGAAAGCTAATTGTGATTTTATAGAAGAATTAGAAGAAGGATATGAGACAATAGTAGGAGAGAGGGGTTCAAAGCTATCAGGAGGACAGAAGCAAAGGATAGCAATAGCAAGAGCAATATTAAAGAATGCACCTATACTAATATTAGATGAGGCAACAAGTGCATTAGACTCAGAGACAGAGATGATGATACAGAAGAGTTTAGAGAGTTTAATGGAGAACAAGACAGTAATAGCAATAGCACATAGGTTATCAACAATATCATCATTAGATAGGTTAATAGTACTGAGTGAAGGGAAAATAATAGAAGATGGTACACATAATGAGTTATTAGAAAGGAAAGGATACTATTATAGATTGTGGAATATGCAAACTAATGGATTTATTTCCGAAGACATTAAAATAGACTAATTACTAGTCTATTTTATTTTACAAAATTTATTCCTTATGATACGCTCATTTATATAGTATATAAAAAAGGATAAAGATTTATGGAAAAAGATCTATTAAAAAAAGTAAGAGAAGAGTTATTAAAAAACGCAGAAGAAAAATATAGAGTAGGTTCAAAAAAATACTTTAAAGAGGAAATCATTCCTTTAGGTGTTAGGTCTGGAACAGTAAGAAATATAGCTAACTTATTTCATAAAGAGTATTTAAAAGACAAAAATAAAGATGAAATTTTAAATGTAGCTGAATATTTTTTAAAAAATGGCCAGTTTTTCGAAGAAAAGCTTGTGGGATTAGTATGGATTAGAAAAATTTTAAAGAAATTAGAAAAAGAAGATTTAAAAATTTTAGAATCATTTCTATATAAATATGTTGAGAATTGGGCACATTGCGATGATTTATGCACAGGAATATTAGGGAAAACTTTAGTTAAATATATTGAAGAAATAGATATAGCTAATAAATGGGTTAAGGATCCAAATAGGTGGGTTAGAAGAGCTGCATATGTTGCATTAATTCCAGTAACTAAAAATGAAAACGCTATTGAATATTTGCCATTTATGCTAAATGTTTCGAAAAATATTTTTGAAGAAAAAGATGACCTAGTCAGAAAAGGTTCCGGTTGGCTTTTGAGGGAAATGTCTAAATATTTTCCTAATGAAGTTTTTAAATTTATTATTGAAAACAAAAAATTATTACCAAGAATTACATTAAGAAATGGAATTGAGCTTTTCGATAAAGAAAAACAAAAACTAGCACTGGAGAAGTAAATGAAAAAAATAGTTTTAATAATATTTTTTAACCTTGTAGGTTGTTTAAAAAATAATTTACTAAATTTAAATAAAACAAGTTATAAAATTAGTCCTTATGATAATAAAATAACTAAGTTAGTAAAAGATTACCTAGAAGCAAAGAAAAACGGAAAATTTGATGAAGCTAAAATCTATTTGCAGCAATTAAAAAATATAATTCTAAATTCTAGGCCTTCTGAATTTTCTGAAAAGACAATAAAAGATATTGCCAAAGAAATAGAAAAATATACCTTTAGAAAAATAAAAGATAGCAAAGGTAATGTTATAGCTAAGCCTAATTATGGTTTTGAAACTTTAAATGACACCTTTATTAGCTATCCAGAAAATTATAATAAGCTATTAAATAATTCACTTACTAAAAGCTGGTTCGAACTTATTGATTTAAAAAAGGAATATATAGAGGTTTTATTAGAAGCTGGAGTTCCAGTAAATATGGAAAATGCTTTTGGAGAAAATTTACTACATAAAGCTTGTTATGAAGGAGACCTAGATCTAGTAAATTTTTTGATAAAAAAAGGAATAAATGTAAATAAACAGGATAAAAGATTAGGCTTCACTCCTATCTTCTTTTGCATAAAGAACTTTAATGACAGAAGTTTTAATATTATAGAAAGATTAATAGAAGAGGGTGCATCTTTACTAATAATAGATAATGAAAATAAAACAATTTTGCATCATTTTTATAAAACTATACTTCTTTTAGCATCAAGGGTTAACAAAAATATGGAAGCGTTTCAAAATTTTAATAACTACCATAATTTGGATATGAACCTATACATAGATTTAATAAAGTTTTTTAAAATATCATTAAAAACTATTCTAGAACAAAATCCTGAACTTATATTTATTAAAGATAACAAAGATGAAAATACTTTTTATGATCATTTTTTTGATCCTTCCTTAAAAGACACAATAAAAAATCTTTTTGGAATTGAACTTACTAACAATACTTTATCTGAAAATTTCTTTTATGATCATATAGCAAAAAAGAATAGGAAAAGTTTTATAGATTTTTTAGTTCTTCTTTCAGGAAGATTTTTTGATGAGGATCTTATAAAAAAATGTTTATGTTTATATGAAATAAAATTTGAAGAAGATGAAAAAATAACATTTAAAAATAAAATAGTAGATTTATCAAGTACTTTGGAAATAAATACTTTAGTGTGGTATGAAAACAAACAATTTATTAAATGCTTATTTAAAATTTTTGAGGAAGACAATATTCAAGCTTTAGAATCAACCTATAAACTTAAAATTATACTTGAAAAGGCACTCGTTCTTAAAAAATATGAAATAGTTAATATGTTTTTAATTGATCCTGATTTTTCAAAATTTAATCTTTTAAGAGATATAGACTATTTAGAATATAATATGCGTCGTGTTAATTTATTAAATCTTATTTTGTGTG
>JAEWOZ010000131.1 GCA_023399505.1 Fusobacteriota bacterium
GCTTTAATTAAAGCTGTATTTTCAGAATTGTCAACATAATTAATATCTGCACCAGAGGCTATTAAAATTTTAGCTATATCAATACTTTTATTCTCAATTGCTAACATTAAAATAGACTTTTTACCTGAAAAAACTATACCAATTTTTTGATTGACTTTTGCTCCTCTTTTTATAAGAAGCTCTACAATTTCAAAAATATTAGCTTTAACTGCTTTAGTTAAAGCCGTATCGCCATCTCTGTTAACATGATTAACATCTGCTGAAGAATCCAATAACAACTTTATAAGATCTTTTTCTCGAGAATTAATTGCTAGCAGCAAGGCAGTGTTCATATCTTTATCTATTAAATTAACATTAGCTCCCTTGCTTATTAAAAGAGCTGCTATTTCTCTTTTACCATTTAAAGATGCTATCATCAAAGCTGTTCTATTATAACTATCAGATAAATTAATATCCACTGAGTTGTTCAACCAAAAATTTATTATCTCTAAATTAAAAGTCGAAACTGCTAGTATAAAAGTGTTTGTTCCATTATGATCTTTCTCATTCATGACAATACCAGCTCTAACTAAATATTTTATCATTTCTATATCATTACTATCTGAGCTAACAGAATTTGTTTTATTTTCGAGAAGTAAAGAAACACCAGCTTTTAATATATTAGTAAAAAAGTTATTATTATTTGAGGAATTAATTAATTTATCTAAATTAGATTTTTGATTTGACTTATTTGCAATCCCTTTTAGTAAGCATATTAATACTGAATTACCATCGATATCTTTAAAATTCAAATTAGCCCCAGCTTCTATAAGAATTTTCATTAATTCTGTATTTCCATTTTTAGCTGAAATTAATAATAAAGTATCTCCTCGCTCATTCTTGAAATTTACATTTGCTCCTCTTTGTATAAGAAGCTTTACTTTTTCTTGATCATTTTTTATTACAGCTTCTAATAGCTCTTCATTAAAACCCTTCATTTCATTTTTTAAGTTTTTTGAGTTTTTAATGCAACCTAAAATTAAAATAAGCAATATTAATATTTTTTTCATTTTATTCTTAAACCCTCTTTTTTTAGTTTTCAAATAATAAAATATTTGCTCTATTTAAAAAAAACTTTTAAAATACTATTATTTAAAAAACTAAAAAAGTTACTAAAAATGATTATGGTGAATGTGTTAATAAACTAATTTATCTTTTAAAAATTTTCTTTTTTTATCTTTAACAAGAAATTAAGTATTTTAATTTTAAAATTTTATTATTTTAAAAATCATAGCATGTATTTATTTTTTAGTAAATTTAAGTATATATAAATTTTTGAATATCTAAAATAAAATTATTTTGAATTCATTTCATAGATATGTTACAATTTCTCTAAAATGCAAAGGAGAGATGTTATGATAAACAAAATAAAAAAATATATAATATTTCCATCAATAGCTATTGTAGTTGTTTACCTAGTAGCCTTGCTTTTAGCCATACCTTATTATGTTGAAGTTTTAGAATCTTACCCATTAATGGAACTTTCAAATGAAAAATTAATAAAATACTACAACCTCAAGGCTTTAGAACCAAAAGGACTAGGATTTAAAGAATATCATGAAGTAGGTTTTAAATCTTCTGTAGATTCTCATGTGGATTTAACTGGATGGTTTATACCCTCTGAAGAAAAAAGTGAAAGCTGCTTTTTGCTTGTACATGGATGGAGAGCTAACAGACAAACTACCCTTCCCTTTGCAGAAATTTTAAAAAAATATGATTTTAATAAAGATAATAATATTTTTATGGTTGATCTAAGAAATGCTGGAATGTCTACCCAAGCTCTAACAGATTTAGGATACAAAACCTCTTATGATATTTATGACTCTATTATTTTTCTAAATAAAAATTATGGAATTAAAAATTTTAATATTTTTAGTATATCAATGGGTGCAATGGCCACTATAAATATGCTAAGTAATAATAAAAATAATCTGCAAAAGTTAAACATAAAGATTAACAAAATTATTTTAGATAGTCCTTTAATGAATGCTAAAGAAGCTATTAAAAGTAGAAAAGCTCCTGAAATATTTAGAAATAATTTAGTTTATATCCCCTACTTCTTTGTAGTTGATAACAGATGGGGTAATTATTTAGATAAATTAAGATTTTCATATTTATCTCAAAAGTTAGATCTTACTAAAATTTTAATATTTCAATCCAAGGTTGATAAAACTACCACTTATAAAGTTTTCGAGAAAGAACTTCAAAATCTAGGTAGCAAAGCCAAAAATTTAAATATAGTAGTTTTTGAACAAGGAAGACATGGAATTGTGTTTAAAGACAATATAGAAGTGTATGAAAAAAAAGTTATAGAATTTTTAAATAATTAAAAATAAAAGAAGCTTTTGTTTGAAAAACTTCTTTTTATTCTGATAAAACTAAATCTATAATAGAACCTTTATATACTTTCTCACCTATTCTAGGAGAAACATCTAAAACGGTATTCTTATCATACTTATTTTTCTTATAGCTTATTTTCCCTACTAAAAGTCCCTCTTTTTTAAGTATTTCTTGTACTGTTTCGAAATCTAAACCTATTACATCAGGAATAAAAGCCACTTTATTTTTAGGACCTTTGCTTACAAGAAGAGAAACTTTTTTATTAGCTGGTATAAAAAATCCTTCTTGAGGATCAATAGCTATAATCTTATTAAATTCTATATCTTCATTAAAAACAAAATCAACATTACTTATTAAGATATTTCTTTCTTTTAATATTTTTTGGGCATCTTCTAAATTTTCTTCTTTAATATTAGGTATCTCAACTCTTTTTATACCTTTGCTAATAAAGACTTTTATATTAGATCCTCTTTTTAATAAAGAACCAGGATAAGGATTTTGTTTGCATATAACACCTATAGGCTTTGAAGAGCTAACCTCTCCAATTACTTTTAACTTTAAACCCTTTTTTTCGACCTTTTTAGCATCATCATATTTAACAT
>JAEWOZ010000145.1 GCA_023399505.1 Fusobacteriota bacterium
GAAGATAAGCTAGAAGAATTAACTAAAGTTGTAATTAAACAAATAGAAGAAAAGAATTATGCAGCTGATTTATTTAGTAGAGGTATAAAGAATATACTATTTCTAGGTGTTGCTTTCCAAGTCAAAAATGTTTTTATCATTAATAAAAAATGCAATATTAATAGGAAGATTTAAAATAATTTTAAAAAAGTTATTTTTTTTTATTAAATATTTTGGACTTTTTGTAAAAGTTTTCTAAATTATATATTAGAAAAACAAAAAGTCCTTTCTTATGATAAAATATTTTACTTATATATTAAGAAAGGAGGAAAGAGAACATGAAAATGATAGAATTAAGTAATTCTGATTTTAAATTATTTATAAATGAGAATAAATATTATGTAGATAAAACTTTATTAATAGAGGAAATTTGTAATAAAGGGAGCGAAGTGATACTTTTACCAAGGCCAAGAAGATTTGGTAAAACTCTTAACCTTTCTATGTTAAAGTACTACTTCGATATAAATGAAAACAATAGGTGTTTATTTGAAGGTTTGAATATAGAAAAGAGTAATATATTTGAAGAGCATTTAAATAAATACCCAGTAGTGTCATTAACTTTTAAGAATGTTAATGGAATCGATTGGGAAGAAGACTATGCAAAGCTAGTTGCAGAAATAAGAAGAGAATATAGAGAACATAAATATTTATTGCAAAGCGATAAATTAGATGAAAGAGATAAAAAATATTTTAATAAAGTATTAGATCAAGACAGCAATATAGATTATTCTATGAGTACATTTGAGCTATCAAGATTATTATATGAACATTACGGTAAAAAAGTAATAGTATTATTAGATGAGTATGATACACCTGTTAATAAAATAATAGATGGAAATCATTATAAACATATAATAAATTTTCTTAAGAATATGATAGGAAATACATTTAAAGGAAATAAATATTTATTTAAAGGAGTAATAACAGGGATATTAAGGATAGCTAAAGAATCTTTGTTTTCAGGAGCAAATAACATATTAGTAAGAACCATATTAGATAATGACTTTATTGATAAGTTTGGCTTTACTGATAATGAAGTTTTAGAAATTTTAAAATACTATAATCTTGAATCTAGGATAAGTCAGGTAAGAGAATGGTATAATGGCTATACTTTTGGTAACAATACTATATATAATCCTTTCTCTATAGTTAATTATGTACAAAAGAAAGTCTTAGAAGCATATTGGGCAAATTCAGGTAACAATCAACTAATACAAAGTTTATTGATTAATTCAGATATAGATACAAAAGAGAATTTAGAAAAATTAATAAGAGGCGAGAAGATAAAGTTTGAAATAGAAACTAGTATAATATTTAATGAATTGGATAATAGTAAGAATCTTTGGAGCTTATTGCTCTTTAGTGGGTACCTTAGATGCTCACATCTATATGAAAACGTATATGCACTAGAAATACCAAATAAAGAAATAAGAGAATGCTACAGATCAATAATGAAAACTTTTTTAAATAAATTTACTAAAAACCCATTAAAAATAGTAGATGCTTTAAAAGAAGGCAATATAAAATTATTTGAAAAAGAATTGGAATGGTTAATGTTAAACATTTCGAGCAGTCAGGATCTGATATCAGAGAATTCTTATCATAAATAGGCTAATAGGTTTATTAGCCTATTTATGTAATGAATACGAGATAAAGTCAAACAGAGAATCAGGAAATAGAAGGTATAATATTGCTATTATTCCATATGACAAAAACAGATTGGCGTATATAATTGAAATTAAAGTATTAGAAAAAGATGATAAGCTAGAAAATCTAGAAAAGCTAGAAAAATTAGCAGAAGATGCTATCAAACAAATAGAAGAAAAGAGATATGAAACTGATCTATTAAATAAAGATATAAAAAGAATATTATTGTTGGGAGTTGCTTTTAAAGGTAAAATTATTCATATTTCTCATAAAATGATTGAACTTTAGTTTACAAAATATTTTATAAATTTTCTTCTAGTAAAGCAATTATTTCTCTCTTTGCTTTAATTTTTTTACCACTTCTTAAATCTTCAATAAAGCTTTTCTTTACTACAAGATTTAACTCTCTTGTATAAGTCTCTTCATTTTCTTCATCTACTATATCTAGGTTAGTAGGTAAATTAATATTATCTATAATTATTTCCCTACTTTGATCATCTATTGAGTTTTCAGTAAAATATAAATTTTTTATTGAACAATTTTCATTCTTTATATCATCAAAAAATGCAAAAGGATAATTTTCATAATTTATATCTTTTATACTTTCTAAAACTTCAAAATACTCTTTTATTATTTCAGGGATATTTTTAATACTTGTTATATATAAACTTTTTCTGTTAGTTAAAGCATAATAATACATTGCTATCGATAAAGCTAAAGTTTTTATACCTCTCCCTCTTTTTGAAACAAGCAGGATATTTTTATCTTCAAATATTATTTTTCTTAAAACATTTTTTTGAATAGAATTGTATTCGCTAGAGCCTATAAGTAGATTTTTTATTTCGTTAACTAGTGCTTTCTTATTCTCTTTATCTTGGTTTCTTATTTCGTAACATTTGCTTATTTCTATTTTTATTTCGTATATATCTTCAATTTTCTTAATTTTCTCTACTTTAGCTTTGAACCTGAAATGAAAGTTTTTATTAAGTTCTTTTAAAATGTAAGATACTTCTGATCTTAACGAACCAATTATCTCACCTTTGAACCAAAGAGGGACAAAATTAGAGTAAATTTCTCTTTCAATTTCTAGTTCGTCGCCCTCATTTAGTAAAGAGTCTGATAAATAAAATTCTGTTTTAATAGGAAATGAAATATTATAAAGTTCTTTGTAATAGGTATGAATTGAATTTTCATTTTTTGTATTTTTACTAGGTTTAATGTCTTCTACATAAACTTTTGTATATCTTTTTCCTTTGAATATATTTTCATCTATTCTAATTGCAATATCATAATATTCTTTTTCGTTTAGATGAACATGATAATCTTTACTTCCAAACCATACACAATTTTTCAGTTTAAGGTTATTAGTAACAATATGGAACATTAGATGATCTTCAGCCTTTCCTATTAACCTCAATTCTTCAAGTTTAACATTTCTTAAAGAGAAGAGAGGTTCTTCATTCCCATTTCCAAATGGCATTAAAATCTTAAAGTTATCGAAAAATTCTAGTGTAACTCGAAACTCTTCAATATCTCCATCTATCTCAATAACATGCTCTATTTTTGTATTTAAAGTTTCAATGTAACTATTTAAGATTTCATCAAATTTTTCAATATTTTCTTTTCTTATTGTTAAACCGCCTGCCTGTTTATGACCTCCAAATTTGATCAAGAGCTCTTTAGCTTTCTCTAATGCTTCTACAATATTTATATTATTAAAGCTTCTAGCTGAACCTACAGCAGTTCCATCTTCTTTTATACTTAAAACAATTGATGGTTTCTGGTATTTAGTTGCTACTCTTGCAGATATTATACCGATTAAACCTTGATGATAGTTTTCGTTAGCACATATTATTATTTTTTTATCTTTTAAGTTTTTTTGTGTAATCTCTTCTTCTACTTTTTCTAAAATTTCTTTTCCTAAATTTTGTCTTTCCTTATTTAAATTAAACAAATAATTGCATAACTGTTCACATTTTTCTTTTTCACTGCAAATTAAAAGATTTACTACTGAATCAGCGCTTTCAAGCCTTCCAGCGGCATTAAAAAGTGGAGCAATTTTAAAACCTATGTGAGTAGTAGTTATATTTTCATCTTCTTTTAAAATATTTTTTGTTAAAGTCCTTAACCCTAATATAGAGCTTCTTTTTAGTTTTTCCAAGCCATATTTAACAAAAATTCTATTTTCGTTTGTTAGAGGCATAACATCTGCTGTTGTTCCTATAGCTACTAGATCTAGAAATTGAAAAAGATTCTCTAAATCTTCATTTAAAGTTTTGAAAAGAGCATAAAGTACCATGAAAGCAGTACCAACTCCTGCTAAATATTTAAATTTGTATACATTATCACTTCTTTGAGGATTTATAACTGCAAAAGCTTTAGGCAGGCTATAACTTATGGTATGATGATCAGTTACTATAACATCTAAACCAATTGAATTTGCAAATTCTATCTCTTCAAATGCTGTTATTCCACAGTCAACTGTTATTACGAGATTACATCCTAAATTTTTGACTTTTTGAAGAGCTACTTTATTTATTCCATAACCTTCATTTCTATTTGGAATGTAATATTCTATATCAACACCAAGCTCTTTAAACGCAAGAATAAAAAGGGAAGTTGCACATGTTCCATCCACATCGTAATCGCCATAAATAAATATCTTTTCTTTATCTTTAATAGCTTTTTCAATTCTTATTACAGCTTTATCCATATCTTTTAGTTCGAAAGGATTAGAAATATCTTCTAAAGATGCAGTTAAGAATTTTTTAATTTCCTCTTTATCTTTTAAACCTCTTGCATAGATTAATTTAACAAGATAGGGGTCTATATTTAATTCTCTAGATATTTGATAAGCTAAGGTGTCATCAATTTTTTCCTTAAATTTCCATACGGTGTTACGCATTTATTTCTCCATTTTTATTGGTAAATACATTATATATTAATTTTATTAATAATACAATTTTACTCATTTTGATTTAATTAGAATTTTTCTTTAGTTAAATTAGCAAGGGAAAGATATTTTTAAAATTCTTAATTATGATTAAGAAAATATATTGAAAGATTTCACATTTTAATTAAAATAATTGAAAAAATTTTTTTCCTCCTGTATAATGAAAAGAAAAGTGTAATTATTAGGAGATTTTTTATGATTAAGTATTTAATTTTATTATTTTCAATTTTGAGCTGTAAGGCAACTTCTTTAAGAAAAGACATTGAGAGTAAAAATGCTATCTTTAAATATAGCAATAATAGAAAAAGTTTTGTAGAGTATCCAACTAATCCTTTATTCACAAAAGGGAGTTTTGATTTAAAAAGTTTTTCTATTTATGAATTTGAGTCATATTATGTTTTTGCAATTGAAATAGCTGAAAATTTTAAGAATGATTGGCGTCTACCTGGAGGATGGGATATACAATTGTTTGATATATATCTTAATTTAGGTGAAGGTAAACATTTTCAAGGATTAAAAGGTAGAAAAGCTAAATTAGAAGATGGATGGGATAAAGTAGTACTTTTATCTCCTTTAAAAATTTCTGACGTTAGAAGAGAGATTAGTCAAAAAAATTCATATGTATATGACGATTTTTCAATAGTAGAAAACCTAACTAAAGATGTTATTTTACCTCAAGAAAAAGTTATAAAAGAAAATTCTATTTATGTTAAAGTTTCTAAAGAATCTCTCGGGAAGTTTGATATAAAAGGATTTCAAGTTTTCTCAATGGGTCTTGATCCTAATGGAAAAGAAAGTTCTGTAAGAGAGGTTAAGCAATTTTCAACCCAATTAGAATTTGGAGGAGGATCCTCGTTAAATAACAATCCTAATGTGGTAGATATATTAGGCGATATTAATCAACTAAAAACTTATGACTCTGAAGGAGCAAGAGTAAATTTTGCTAACATTAAACTAATACCTATTAAAATAGAGAGATCTAATGAATATAAATAATTTAATATTTTTTTTACTCTTTTCGTTTCTATTAAAAGCTGGAGACAAAATTCTAGAGGCTGAAAAAGGAAATGGTTATATTTTTAAAGAAGATCTAAGGCATCTTCAAGATAATAAATATATAGTTCCATTAGGTAATAATAAATATAGGATTTTTTTAAGAGCTCGAGGAAGAGATGTATCTTCAGCCTATTTCGTTTATTTTATTAATGATAAAAAAATAAATAAAAAAATGGAAGAGCTTGGTACAACTAGAGGAAAGCAATATTTTTATATTGATTTAGATCTAGAAGAAGGTCCCCTGTTATATTACTTCCATTTAATAGATTCTTCATATAATTACTATTTTGCAAAGAAAAGTTCAGAAATTTTAGAAGAGATAGAAACGTTTAAATACGAATTGAAGAATAGGGAAATAAGTTCCCCTGATTGGTTAAATAATCTATCATTTTATCAAATATTTATAGATAGATTTAGAAATGACGATCCTGATAATGACCCTTTATTTAATGAGTTATCAAGTCAGAATTTTTCAGATTCTAAAGAAAAAACTATATATAACAAAGAAAAAGGTAAGAACTTTAAATGGTCTGAAAATAAGTTACCATTTAAAAGAGCGGCTTGGAATTCATCTTGGACTGAAGATTTAGAATGGGAAAAGTTTTTTAAAGAAAAAAATGAATGGTACAATTCAATGTTTAGGCACTATGGTGG
>JAEWOZ010000036.1 GCA_023399505.1 Fusobacteriota bacterium
GGAATAGGTTTTATGATTTTAGGAATAACTTCACCGCTTCTTTCTAAAAATACATAATCTCCTTTTCTAATATCCTTAGCTTTTACTTCTTTAACATTATGTAAAGTTGCCCTACTTACAATAGCACCTGCTACTGATACTGGTTCTAGTTCTGCTACAGGTGTAATTGTTCCTGTTCTTCCTACTTGAAAAGTTATGTCTTTAAGTTTTGTAGTTACTTGTAAAGCAGGGTATTTATAAGCTATAGCCCATCTAGGTGTCTTTGTAGTAAAACCTAATTTTTCCGCATATTTTTTCTCATTAACCTTTATAACTACTCCATCAGTTGCATAGTCTAAATTCTTTTTTATTTCATTAAATTCCTTTATAAAACTTTCTATCTGCTCTAGATTTCTACAATGCTTATAATATTCTAGAGATTCTAAGCCCAATTCATTTATCAATTCTAAAGTTTCTAGCTCAGAACTTGTTTCATAACCCACTACTTGATATAACATGCATTTTAAATTTCTGTTTTTAACAATTGAAAAATCTAATTGTCTTATGGTGCCTGCTGCTGCATTTCTAGGACTTGCAAATAGCTCTAAATTTTCTTTTTTCCTATCTTCATTAATTTTTTTAAAAGATTCTAAAGGTAAAATAACTTCGCCTCTTACTTCAATATCTATTTTTCTATTTAATTTTTTAGGTAAAGAATCAATTTCCTTGATATTTATTGTTACATTTTCTCCTGTTTGTCCATCTCCTCTAGTTAAAGCTTTAATAAGCTCCCCTTTTTGATAAGTTAAACTTATTGAAAAGCCATCTAATTTTGACTCAGCGACATAATCTACTTCACCCTCTTTTAAATTTTTAAGAACTCTTTCATGAAATTCTTTTATCTCTTCAAAAGTATAACAATTAGCTAAGCTTAGCATAGGTACTAAGTGTTTTTCTTTCTTTAATTTACTACTTTCAATACTAGTTGCAACTTGTGTCGTAACACTTTTACTTTCTAATTTTTCAAATTTTTCTTCATATTCTTTTTCTAGTTTTTCTAAATCTTTTACTAAAAAATCATATTCTTCATCAGAAATAATAGGATTGTTCTCTAAATAATATAGCTTATTATGAAATTCTATTTCATTTCTTAACTTAAATATTTTATCTAACAAAATTGCTTTTTTATCCATAATGCTCCTTGATTAGAAAATTATAACATATAGACTTTAATTATGCATTTTGAAAATTGAAACTTTGTTTTTAGATAAATTTTTATATAAAATCTAGTTAAAAAAAGATTATGAGATTAATAAAAACATTTTTCTATAAAATTAAATTCATAACTTTTTTGAGTTTCAATCTTAAAAATAAAATAAAATTCTAATATTATCCTTTATAACTCCAAAACTTTTAAATAAAACTTATAATCAATTCAAATACTTCGTAAGGCAAATCAAACAATTGTTCTAACATTTTTATATTCTCAGTAATCTGTTCAGTACTTTTGTATCCTAATCTAGAGTGTTTAGAAATTAATTTATCTAAAATTCTATATTCTTTTATCATATCTTTTATAATAGTATTTAATATTTCAAGATAAATTGTTGCTTTTAATTTTTCCAATTTTAATTTTTCAGAATAAAAATTTATAGCTTCTTTAATACTGTTGTTATGATTAACCTTTATTACTTCTCTTAAAATCCTTGCTGTAATTTCCTGATTATTTCTTGTAGCAGCTATAGTTAAGGCAGTATTTCCATTTCTATCTTTATAGTTTATACCAACTCCTTGATTTAGTAGTATTTTCACTGTATCTGTATTAGAATTATAAGTTGCAATTATCAATGGCGTAAAGCCATCTATATCATTATCATTAATATTTGCACCTTTTTTTATTAGCATTTCTATCATTTCTTTATCACCCTTCTCAACTGCTTTTATTAATGGTGTAATTCCAATTTTATCTTTTTCATTAATATCCGCACCTTTTTCTAATAAAATTTTGGTTTCCTTTTTATTATTACTCTCAATTGCTTTCATTAAGGGGCTACTTTTCTTTTCATTACTATACTCAGAAGCTTTTACTGGTATTACATTATAAGAGTTATAGTCATTACTAAATTTTGCACCTGCGTCCATTAAAATACTTAATATTGCTATATCGCCAGTATACCAAGCTTTTTCTATTGCAGTATGACCATATTTATCTTCATCGTCAATATTTGCTCCATGTTTTAATAAAAGTTCTACTAAATCTCTATTATCTATCTTAGCTGCTCTTATCAACGGTGTAGATTGAAATTCATCTTTATAATTAGCATCAGCACCTTTTTCTAGTAAGAGTTCAACTTTCTTTTTATCATTACTTTCAATTGCTTTCATTAATTCTATATTCTTATCTTTAATTTTCATATATTTTGATAATTTTTCTAGCATTTTATTAGATATTAAACCAAATATATCCCGAAAATTATAATTAGCACCTTCTTCTAACAAAATTTTGGCTATTTCTACGTTATTAGTGTAAAATGCTTTCATTAATGCCGTATGACCGTATCTATCTTTATCATTTATGTTCGCTCCATATAACAAAAGCATTTCTACTGCTCCTTTATTTCCTATTTTAGAAGCTCTTATAAGCGCGGTATTGCCATCTTCATCTTTTAAGTTTACATCCGCACCTTTTTCTAGCAATAATTCTAATATTTTTATATCACCATTTTCTGATGCTTTTATTAATACTGTAGTTCCATCATTGCTCTTATCATTTACATTTGCACATGCTTTTAACAAAATTTTTAATACCTCTCCGCTTATTCCAGAAATTGTTTTTAATAACACTGTATTGCCATTTTCATCTCTATTATTAATATCTGCTCCATATTTTAAAAGAATTTTTAATACACTTTTATTATCATTCCAAATTGCTATTGTTAATGGACTATTTTCATTGCTCCCTTTTTCGTTAACATTCGCTCCATATTTTAGAAGCGTCTCTACTATATCATTGTTTCTATTCCGAATTGCTTTTATTAGTAATGTGTCATTATCCTCGTCTTTATCATTGATGTTTGCTCCTTTTTCCAAAAGTATTTCTACTATATTTTTATCATTATTTGAAACTGCTATTACTACCGCTGTATTGCCTTTTTCATCCTTGTCATTAATATTTGCACCATTTTTTAATAATATTTTTAATGCTTTCTTATTATTTTTAGAAGCAGCTAAAAGTAATGCAGACATGCCATTTTTATTTTTTAAGTTTATATCTATTTTTAGTTTTATTAAAAGTTTTAATAAATTAATACTATTCTTGTTAACAGCTATCATAAGCAGCGTATTATCAAAGCTATCTTTACAATTAACATTTGCTCCTCTTTCCAACAAGATTTTTAACAGCTTAAGGTCTCCATTCTCAACTGTTTTAAACATGAGCTCTCTCATTTTTGCCTCTTCATCTTTTAATTCAATTATATTTTCTCCTGCATAGATATTTTTTTCTTTCTCATAAAGAATGTCTATTAAATAAAAAATCTTTGAATTTAGCTCTTGTGCATATTTTATATATTTTTTTATTAAACTTACATCTATCTCCATTTTATCTATTAAATATTTTACTAATTTTAATGATGCATTCATATTGTTGTTAAATAAAATTATGGACCAATGTAATAAATTTTTGTTGCTTTCTTCATAATCAAGGTTTCCTTTACCCTCTATTAATAAATTTATTATTTCCTCTAGATGTTCTTTTCTTGCATTCTCATAAAATTTCTTTTTATTATTAAATCTAGCTCCTTTTCTTATTAAAGTTATGGCTATTTCAATTTCAAAATCCTTAAAATTTAGATAATCAAACGGTGTCATATTTTCTTTATTCAGTATATTTATATCCATATTGCTTAAATTAATTAATATATTTAACATGTTTATGTGGTTATTAATAATTGCATATGTTAATGCATTTTTTCCCTTTTTATTTTGCAAATTAATATCTATATCTTTTTTATCTAAAATTTTACTTATTAATTCTAGCTTTTTTTCCTCATTAAAATTTTTGGATTTAGATAATAATACTAGCGCTGTATCTTCATTAAAGTTTTGAGCATTTATATCTAAGTTATATCTGAGGATTTTATTTACTATAAAACTATCTCCTAAAGATATAGCTAACATCAACGCATTATTGCTATATAATCCATATCTGATATTTATATCTGCTCCTCCTTCTAATAACTCGTCTATTATTTCATCTCTTTCTATACAACCTTCTTTTTTTAAGATAGAGACTATTAATGCTGTTTCACCTTTTTCATTTACTGCATTTATATCTACCCCTTTACTTAGTAATAGCTTTACTACATCTAAACTATTATGCTTGGCAGCTAAAGTTAAAGACGTTTCTCCCTCATGATTACTTTCCCTATTTATATCTATATTATTTCTTTTTAAATATTTCTTCAAATATTTCTTCAAATATTTCTGTTTATCTTCTTTGATATATTGCCAATATATTTCATCAATTTTATTTTTATTTCTTAGTCCTTGTATAACTTTTCTACAACTCAATAGTAGACCCAATATGATAAGCTTTTTCATTTGTACTCCTTACATTAAACCTAAATTAATCAAAATCTACCATTTAAAACGATAGATGTAAAATTCTTTTAAATATAAATTTGATTTCTTAAGAATTTCAAACTAAAATTATATTAGACAAACTAAAACATAAGGAGGTTCTTATGAGAAGTATGCTTAAAAAACAACGTCGCGTTGAATTTGAAGAAAAGGTTTCAGCAGGCGCCTCTCGACACCATAAGAGAGAACTTTTAGATAAAATGCTTAAAGAAGAAGCTGAAAAAGAAGAGAGAATTCTATTAAGAGCATTTGAAAAAATTAAAAATTAAATTATAAAAGGGATTCAAATGAAAAAAGTAGTTAAAGCTTTAATATTGTTAATATTTATAAATAGCTGTTCTTATATTTTTAATTCAAAGAAATTTAATAATAAACAAGCTGGTAACAACTCAGAAAATGAAAAGAGAGGAAAATGTTATAATTGCGAGGGAAAAGGTAAAACCAAATGCCCAAGATGCAAGGGTGGAAAACAGCTACATAACTTTACTTTAAAAGGACATGAACTAATAGAGTGTGAAAGATGTCAAGGAGAAGGTTTCTCTATATGCGAAGGATGTAAAGGGACTGGGAAATATAAAGAGAAGGATTTATTAAAAAGAAATATAGAATTAGAGATATAAAAAGCTACAGATTTTAATTGTAGCTTTTAATTTTCAGCATTCTTAATGTTTACGGAATAAAAATGTTACATAAATTTAAAATAAAAAATATAAAACACAATTAATTCAAATTAACTTTTTTTAATTGATTAATCAGTTTATTCTTGAAAAATTTATAGAAATTAAAAGGGCAAACTGTTAATATATAATTATCAATTAACTTTTAAAGAAAAGGAAACATAAAAATGATGTTAAATAAAACTGATCAAGTTCTTAAAGATAATACAGGTAAAATTTGGAGCGAGTGGCTAAATTTATTAGATAAAGATAACGCTTTGAATATGAGTCATAGTGATCGTGTTTCTTACATTCATAGCAAATATAACGTAGATAAATGGTGGTCTCAAAATATCTCTATAAGGTATGAGCGCGCAAGAGGATTAAAGCAAAAATTTGAAAAATTTGATGGAGGCTTTGAGAGTAGTAAAAGTAAAACATTTAATATAAAATCAAAAGAACTTTTTGAATTAATTCAAAAGCTAATAGAAGATTCATTTTTTGGAGATGTTGAAATAACTACTTTAAATGAACATAAAAATATAAGAGCTAAATTTAATAAAACTACGACATGTAATTTTTATTTTAGTCCTAAAGAAAATAGAACACAATTAGTTGTTCAACATTTTAAGTTAGACAGTTCTGAACACTGCGAAAAAATAAGAGAGTTTTGGAATAAAAAACTAAAAGAGATAGAAGAAAATTTAATTAGTTGATTTTCGAGAAACAAAAAAAGCTACAAATTTAATTGTAGCTTTTTAATTGTAATATTTTATTATTTGTTAGAAAACAAGAAAATATTACAAAGAGTTGAAATTGTTGATATTATGTAGACCAAAGAATTATTTAATCTATTTTTAGTCACTTTTTTCATGATACTCTCCTTGCAATATAAGGTTAAAGTTCTCAATAACAATACCCTTATCTTATATTTCACGGATTTTTCTCCCTATTATCATTTTAACTTTATTTTGAAATTTTGTAAAGGTTGTAATTTTTCTATATAGAGTTATAATAATAATCAGAGACAAAATAGTTTTAATTAATTCAATTTTTGAAAGATAATAAAATTAAGGAGTTTTAAAATGAAAATAATTTCTAATATAAGTGATAAAGTTCTAAAAGAAAAAACAGGAAAAGGCTGGGAAGAGTGGATAAATATTCTTGATAAAGACAAAGCTATAGAGATGAATCATAAAGAAATGGCTACTCATCTATGCAATAAATATAAGGTAGATTCTTGGTATGCACAGACTATTTCAAATGGTTATGAAAAAGAAAAAGGACTAAGAGTTAAGCATGAAAAAGCTACAGGTGATTTCGAAATAAGTAAAACAAAAGTGTTCAATATTGAACATTCAAAACTTTTTGATTTAGTTAAAAATCTTATAGAGAAAGATTTTTTTGGTCACGTAGAAATAACTACTCTAAACGAAAATAAAAATATAAGGTTAAAAGGTTCAGATAAGAATTCATTTAGCTTTGATTTTTATAATAAAGAGAACAAAACACAATTAGTTATTCAGCAGTTTAAAATTAAAGATAGTAATGAGCCTGAAGAAAAGAAGAAATTTTGGTCAAATAATTTAAAAGAATTGGAGGAAAAGATAAAATAATTCCTATATAAATTAATGGAGGCAAAAATAAAAAGTATAGCAA
>JAEWOZ010000056.1 GCA_023399505.1 Fusobacteriota bacterium
CCATTCTACTTTGTAAGAAGTTCATTAGCAATAAAAAAATAAAAAATTTTCAAATTTTGAGTGAAAAGTTTGAAAGTTGTTCTTTTTTTTATATGAATTATCAAGTTAGTTTTAATAGCTGTAGAAAAGATATATATGAACAAAATAAATTAAGGATAGAAAGAAGTACTATTCAAGAAGATTTAAAAAGAAGAGATTTTACTTTTAATGCAATTGCTTTATCTTTAGATTTAAAAATAATAGATCCTTTAAATGGAGTAAAAGATCTAATGAATAAAAAAATTAGAATAATAAGCGAAGAAAGCTTTAAAGAAGATCCTAGTAGATTAATAAGAGCTGTTAGATATAGATTCAAATTGAAGTTTGATTTTGAAGAAAAAACAAAAGAAAAATTTCAAAATTGCTTAGCACTACTTGAAAAAAATTCTAACAATGTTAGAATAGTTAAAGAATTAAATAGAACTTTAAATGAATTTTCACCTGATATATTAAATGATCAATATTTCAAAGAAATTCTAAAATATTTAAATGAGGAATAAAAATGTTTATAAATATAGAAAATGTGAAAATTTATTATGAAATAATAGGCAATGATAATAATGTTAACAACGTTTTGTTAATACATGGCTGGGCCGGAGATACTAATTCTATGAATTTATTAGCTAAAAAACTTTCTCTTAATTTTAAAGTCTTTTCATTAGATTTACCAGGATTTGGTATGAGCGAAAGTTTAAATGAATTTGATTCATATAAACTAGCTGAAATAGTAGAAAAATTTATCTTAAAACTAAATTTAAAATTTTTTTTAATTATTGGTCATTCATTGGGAGCAAAAGTTTCATCAATATTAGCATCTAAAGGGTATGGAGAAAAACTTATTTTAATAGGTTCTCCAGGAATAAAATATAAAAGAGATTTTATTGTTAGATTTAAAACTTTTATAATTAAGATAGTGAAATTTACTTTAACAAAAATTTTATTTATTAAGGAGAATAGTAAAATTTTCAAAAAATTGAGATCAAAAGTTGGTTCTTTAGACTATAAAAATGCTTCTGATAAGATGAAAATAAGCTTTAAAAATATAATTTCAGAAGAGCTTTCGGAAGTTTTTTCAAAAATAGAGACAAAAACTTTAGTAGTTCAAGGAACTGAAGATAAAGAAGTACCCCTAGAAATAGCTTATAAAATAAAAGAATTGATAAAGGATTCAGAACTTCTTATTATTAAAGGAGCAAATCATTTTTGTTATAATCACCCTATTTTTCTAGAAAAGTTAAATAATTTTTTAGATCTTAAAAATCAGAAGGAGTAAAAATGTTTCCATATATTAAAAGTATTTTTATACTAGCTTTACATAACCCTATGTTAGGATTTAATCTATTGTCTTATACTTTAACGATTTTATCTTTTTTTCTATTTATATCTTTGAAGAATAGAAAATATTTGCATATGCTTCAATTAAATTCTTATTATAACTCTAGATTTTTCAAATGGTTAATTAGAAATTTTTCATTTATTCTAGATAGAGATGAGTTTATAATTTTTTTAATGATAGCTTTTTCTACTTTTCTATCAACTTTAAGTTTTTCTTTAATTATATCAATCTCCTTTGTATATTTATCTATAAAGATGTTATTAAAGAAGGAAAAAAAAGAATTTAGATTTACCGCAAGAGCTATTAGAATTTTTCTAGTTGCTTCTCTATTTAATATCCTAATTACAACAGGTGCGACTTATTATTTTATTAAAGCATTAAGATATTTTTCTCCTAATTATTCTTTTTATCTATCTTTGATTATATCTTTTATATCATTGATACCTTTTAGTATAATAATGTTAAGTAATTTAGTACTTTTTCCTTTAGAAAAAATGATCCAAAATTATTATAAAAATGATGCAAAGAGAAAGATAAAAAGTTTAAAAAAATTAAAAATAATAGGTATAACAGGAAGCTATGGCAAAACTTCTACTAAATATATTTTGAAAGAACTTTTATCTGAAAAATTTAATACTCTTATGACTCCTGCAAGTATTAATACACCTATGGGATTAACTAAAACTATAAGAGAATTTTTAAATCCTTCTCATGAGGTGTTTATAGCTGAAATGGGTGCGAGAGAGATAGGCAATATAAAAGAGCTATGTGAAATAGCACAACCTAATCTTGCTGTTATAACAGATATAGGTCTTCAACATATAGAAACATTTAGAACTTTGGATAATGTTAAAAATACAAAATTTGAAATTTTAGATTCGCTCCCTGAGGGTGGTGTAGCTTTTTTAAATATTGGTAATGTACATATAAAAAAGAAAACTAAAGAATTTTGGAAAAAGGTTATAACTTTTTCTGTAGATATAAAGGCAGATTTTAAAGCTTCTAATATAAGAATAAATGCTGAAGGGACTTCATTTGATTTAGAATTTCAAGGAGAAAAATATCTAGTAAAAACATCTCTGTTAGGTGAGCATAATGTACTAAACATTCTAGCTGCAATGAGTGTAGCTTATTATTTAGGTTTAGAAATAAATTATATAATTGAGCAAATAAAGAAGCTACAACAAGTTCCTAATAGATTAGAAATAATTAGAAGAGAAAAAGGAATAATTATTATAAATAATGCTTTTAACTCTAATATAGTAGGTGCAAAGAAGGCTATAGATATTCTGGCTAGAATAAAAGCTAATAGAAGAATATTAATAACAC
>JAEWOZ010000071.1 GCA_023399505.1 Fusobacteriota bacterium
ACTTTAACCTCTTCACTGTCTAAATATCCATCTAAATATAGATAGATATTTTCATCAAGTACATTCGCATTAGAAGTTAGTTGTAAATAAGGTGCTATTCTATTAGGTTCGAAAAATAGTCTTCCAAATGATATTTTAAAGATGTTATTTCCAAACTCTAGCAGCCCTCTTTCAACACTAATACTTCCATTTAAAGATAGATTTTCTTTATATTTAATATCTACTTCTCCACTTATAAAAGATTCAAATTTCTCTAAATTTAATAAATTTCCTAATAAAACTTCAAATCCTGAATTTATAATCACCTTTAAATCCACTTCAAAAGGTTTATTGTTCATTTCATTCTTCTTCAATTCTATTTTAGGAATATCAATCATTTGACCTGAATCAATAACTATTTTTCCTGTAAACTTTTGATCAAGAAGTTGTAGTTCGCTTCCACATTTAACTTGTATATCTTTATTTAATTCGAAAATATTATCTCTTAAACTTAAATTTAATAAGTATTTATCTAACTTGGAATCTTTAAGTAATATAAATCCTCCTAACTCCACACTACCCTGATTAAATTTACCACTAAATGACTCTATCTTTATCTCGTTTTTCATTAGAATAAGATTTACGTCGGTATTTTCTAAATATAAAGGAATATTTAAATCTTCCAAAAAGTAAGAGGAATTAATTTTAAAACTTCCATCCTTTATTTTAAGATAACCTTCTGGACCGCTAGAAGTGAGATTTAAATCTAAATTTAAATTTCCGCTAGCTTCTTCAACATCAACTAACAACTCAATTATATCTATATTAATATTATCTGATTTAAGATTAAAATTGTATCCTGATTTATCAAAATCTATCTCACCTTTAATGAGTAATTTATCTTCATCTATCCTCAAAAAACTGTTAGATATATTTAAACCGTTGTAATTCCCTGTTAAATTTATAACTGTCTCATCTATCTCTAACGAATCGTAATTTATAGATGAAGAGTGAACAAAAACTTTATACAAAGGGTTAGATAAAGAACCTTCCATAGAAATATTCAAATTTAATAAACCCTCTAACTCATAAGCAAATCCTTCTAAACTTAAATTTTCATTGAATATATTTAAATTAACTATATTTTTTTTGAAATCTATAAAACCTAGAGGTTTAAGGAAAAAAGAATTTTCTTCATTATATATTAGTAAGTCTCCAAGGCATATTTGACCATTTTTGTAAGTAAAACTACTATCGATATTAGGAAGGTTATAGTCTCTATATTTTATGTTTTTAACACTAAAATTTGAATAGGCTTTTAGTTCATCTAAGGTGCCATAAATATACAAGTTACCTAAAAAATTGAAAGCAGAATTATTAAATTTAAGTGTACCGGTATCAATTGCTCTAAAATTTACCTCTGCATAAGAATTTTTGAAATTTATGTAGCCTTTTAAATCATTATTTCCTATAATTATATTACTTAAGTTTAGTGTATCGTCTTTAAAGTTAATTAAACCTTCAAGAGGCACTTTAATTTTCTTATAATTAGCATTTGCATTAAAATTCAATTCCAAAGCTCTGTTAATAGATTTTAAATTTCCTCTAATCTTTGATAATTTAATAGAGTAAGGTAACAGAATATCATTAAAATTGAAATTAAGTACACACTTTTCTTCAAGATCAAAATCCCATTCTCCTCTAACATTAAATTTATTAGATGCAAACTTCTCAAGGTATATTTTTTTATTTGAATAAAGGAAGCTAAAAGAAAATTTTTGACTTTTATTTTTAAATAGATTTTTTATATCTAATAAAATGTTTGATGAACTTCCATTTATTTTATATTCATCGTTTTTTATATCAAAAAGACCTTTTAAATCTAAACTTATAAGTTCTACTAATCCTACATATTTATCATAATTTTTTAGATTTAATGAAACATTCGTTGGTTTAAAGGAAAATAAATTTTTATTAATAGCACCATTTAAAGAAATTTTGTTAAAATTTGCATTTAAGCTCTTATAATTTAGAAACAGTTTTGAGAAAGTTAAATTTATGTCTGAATTATTTATCTCTAAATTTTTGTTTAAATTTAGTAAGACAGTTCCAAAAGTTGAAAATCCTAACCCTTCGCTTTTAAATTCAAAATCATTATATGTTTTAAATTGAGCTGATATATCTTCCTTTTTTAAGGAGTATTTTATTTGAAAACTTAAAATTTCATTTTTGTTAATATCCATTAAAAAATTTGAATTAATTTTATCGTATGTAATTTTTCCATCTATTTTGGAAAAACTAAAATGATTTTCTAAATTAGAAAAAGAGATGACAAAATCACATTTTTCTACTTCTTTGTTAATATATTCTAATCTTCCGTTTAAATCAAAATTGCCTTTTAACTCTTTAATGTTATAAAATGAACTAAGAAAAGATAGATCTCCTTGAGCTTTTAAATCTAAATTATACAATCTATTTGGATGAAAATTTCCTTTTGCATTTAAAGCCAAATTGTTAAAATTAATTTTAAAATCGTTTATATTTATAGGCATATTATTAGACTTTTGATGAAAAACAAAATCAAAATTAAAAGACAAATCTTTAAGGTCATTTTCAAAAACTTTACAGCTGTCTGAAACTGCACTACCTCTCATATTTATGTTTATAATAGGCTTATAGATGTTAGTCACTTCAATAAATAAGTCAGAAGGTATTATATCTCCTTTTGAAATTATGTTTAAATCGTTTAAAACTTTTATAGAATTTGTTAATTTTGGCGCAGAAACTCTAGTAGGTAATTTAAAATCTAATAATATATTTCCCTTATCCATATTTAAGTTAAAATTAGATAAGATATCTATTCCATTCAATGATCCTTGGCCTTTTCCTTCAATACTTCTACCTTTAAATTGTAGGGCGCCTTTGAAGTTTTCAATTTTACCTAATAATTCTTTAGAAGTCAAAGTTCCTTCAAGGTCTATATTTCCTATAAGTTCATTTTTAGCTAAATCAAATTTTAAATCAACATTGACTATGCCATCTTCAGCTCCTAAAAAATTACTTGCTTGCGCATATTGAAAATAGTTACTTTCTAATTTTAAGTTATCGAAATTAAAATAAACAGTAGTTCCCGACTTACTTACTAATGCTTCTATTTTATATTTTTCTTTTTCCTCAAATCCTTTAAAGGAGATATTTATTTGTTCTCCTTTACTGTTAAACAAAATTTTACCATTTAAAATGTTAACACTTTTTGAAATTTTTTCTTTGTTTGAGCTGTCTTCGTAGAAAACTGTTCCATCTTTGATAATCATTTCACCTATATTAGGCACTTCAAATGGACCATCCCCTTTAAACTCTTCGGCCCAATTCATTTTAATTTCATTATTTTCTTTTTTTAATTTAACATAGGCGTTAACTTCATGTAATAATACTAGCTTAATTTTTTGAACATTAAAAAGACCTAAAGAAATATAGGCCTCCTTTATATCAGCTAGTGTCTCTTTATTATTTTTACCTTTTATTTTAACATCAAAAAGTTTGGCCTCTTTTAGACCATTCAATTCTAGCTTTCCAAAACTTATATCTAGCCCTGAAAAACTTTTAATAAAATAATTAATAGTTGATCCTATAATGTTTGAGCCATTAATCTGAAAATTTGAATTAAATAAAGAAAACAGAATAAGAAAAATTAATTTATACATAATTTTTCCTTTTTTTTATAATTTATATCCTAAACCCATAGAAAATTGTTTAGTTGTTATGCCATATTTTACGTTGAATCTTATATCTTCAACAATTAATCTTCCAAAGAAGTCCAGTTTCCAATTATCTAAATTGTTAAAACTAGTAAAGTTATATGCATCCAGACCTAAATTTAAATATTTAGTTGGTATTAATTCTAAGCCAGCTCCAGGAGAATTTTCTAAAACCCCCGCTGAAAACATAACATACCCTAAGTTTTTAAGCCATTTTAGAGTATAACCTTGTTGCCAATTTTTAAAACCTCTCTTTTTAGCATAAAACCTTCCTAATTTCATACCCAAAGCGCCATCTAATTCTAGTTTTTCTTTATCAAACTCAGTAGTAATAAACTCAAGTTCTGGATAAAATGAAAGATTGAGATCAAGTATTTGAGAGACTTTTGAAGTAGATCTTTCAACATTAGATATTGTGTTATTAATTTTTGTATAGTTATCTTTTTTAAAGTCTTGAAGTAACTTTTCAATATCTACATAAGTGTGATTAATATTAGCAGAAAATTTTTCAATATTTTTAATTAACTTTCCTGCACCCGCCTTAGATATATCAGCAGTTATTATCTCGAGCTGTTCAGCGATTTTAGTCATTTTTTCTAACAATGAATTAGGAGAAAGTGGGCCCTCTCCTTTAATTTTATCTCCATCTTTATGATATTCTTTGTTAGTTGTTCTAATTATATTAATAAGCAAGTCACCTATTAAACCTTTATAACCTATTTTTGCAGCTGAACCTAATGGAACCTTTACATTTTTTTCTATTAATAATACAACTACTACATTATCACTTTCTAAATAAATATCTTGTACCTTTCCTACCTTAACACCATTCATTAAAACTGGAGTTCCTAAGCTGAGGTTGAAGCTGTTATCCATATATACATAAAGTTTATAACTTTTTGCATTTATATTAAAACCCCATAAACTACTATATATATAAGTAATACTTAATATTCCTAATGCAAATATAGCAAAAATAGCTAATATTTTATTTTTTTTAATCATTTTTTCACCTACCTGTTAGTATTAATGGGTCCTATTAAAGAACCTGAAATAAATTGCTTTAAATATTGATTATTGCTGTTTTTTAATTCCTCAGGAGGACCGCTATATTTTATCTCGCCATTATAAATTAAAAAAACTTTTGTAGCTATTTTAGACAATGATTCTACATTATGTGTTATGGACAAGGAGGTCATCCCTAAAGTTTCATTTAAATGAGAGATAAGATCGTCTATAACATTAGAAAGTATTGGATCTAAGCCTGAGGTAGGTTCATCATAAAACATATATTTAGGCTTCCTAACAATTGAACGTGCTAAAGCTGCTCTTTTTTGCATTCCTCCTGAAAGTTCATCAGGCATTTTTTTGTTACACCCTTTTAAACCTACCATCTCTAAGCTTTCATCTACTCTCATCTTAACTTCTTTTTCTGTTAAATTTTCATGAGCGATTAAAGGAAAGGCTATATTGTCCTCAACGTTTAAAAAATCAAATAATGCTCCTCCTTGAAAAAGGACACCTATTTTATTTCTTACTCTATTTATATTTATCTCATCCTCTTTATGAATATCTAGTCCTTCAATAATTACATTTCCTTTAAAAGGTTCTAATAATCCTATAATTGTTTTAAGAAGAACACTTTTTCCATCACCTGAAGGACCAATAATAGCAATTTTATCACCTTCATTTATCTCAAAGCTAATATCAGAGATAATTTTTCTATCTTGAAATTTAACTCCTAATTTTTTTACCTCTATCAATTTTTTACCTTCCTTAATATCTTTTTCAATTCATCTATATTGTTAAAATTTATTTCAATTTTACCTTTATCATTTTTAAAAGATATTTTAACATTATTATTAAAAAATTTTTTAAATTTCTCTTCGTAATCTTTAAAGTCATAATTACTTTTTATTCGGGTTTTTTCAATTAAAGAAGATTTATCTTGAACTAATTTTTCTAAAGCTCTTACACTTAAATTCTTTTCAATTGTTAATTTAAATAACTCTTCAGTTCTTTCATTAGCTGATAGTAGAGCTCTTCCATGTCCTAAAGTTATTATACCTTCAGCAATTGCATCTTTTATATTATCAGGAAGATTCAAAATTCTTATTTTATTAGCTATCGTGCTTCTATCTTGGTTAAATTTTTCAGATAGTTGTTTGTGTGTGTAGTTATATTTATCTACTAAAAATTTAAAAGCTTCAATTTCTTCAATTGGATTTAAATTTTCTCTCTCTATATTTTCAATTATAGCCAATTCTAAGGATTCTATATTGTTAATTTCTTTTACAACTACAGGGACTTTTTTTAGTCCTAAACTTTTTGCTGCTCTGAATCTTCTTTCACCTGCTATTATTTGATACTTATCTTCAACTTTTCTAACTAAAATAGGTTGAAGTATTCCATTTTCTTTAATTGATTTCTTTAAAGAGTTTAGCTTTTCTTCATTAAAGGCTTTTCTAGGTTGTTCCTTATTAATTATTATTTGATCAATTTGCATTTCAGAGTTATCAGTATGAATATGAGTAGAAATTAAAGATTCTAAACTTTTTCCTAGTCTCTTTTTATTTACTAATGCCAAGCTTTATTACCTCCTTTGCAATATCCATAAAAGCCTTATGTCCTTTTGAGTTTTCCTCATAAAGATTTATAGGCATACCATAGCTGGATGCTTCTGTTAATCTAACATTTTTTTTTAAAAAAGTTTTTAATATCTTATTAGAAAAATGATTTTCTAGCTCTTTTAAAATTTCTCTTTGAATTCTTATCCAAGGATCAAACATATTTATTAAAATGCCACCTAATTCTAACTTAGGATTTAATTTAGTTTTGATTAAATTTATAGTATTAATCATTTGACTAACGCCTTCTAGTGCATAAAATTCGCATTGTATAGGAATAACAACAAAATTAGAAGCTACTAAAGCATTAAGGTTTAACAGGCCTAAAGAGGGAGGACAATCTATAATTATATAATCATATTTTAAATTAGAAATCTTATCTTTAAGAAGAAATTCTTTATTAGGTTTTGAGTAAAAATTTATATCAAAACTAGATAGCTCTACTTCTGAGGGAATAACGTCTACTCCAGAAACAGTTCTTATCATTATTTTTGAAAAATCTGTGTTATCAGCCATAAGATCATAGACAGAATAATATAAATTTTTTTTATCTATTCCTATCCCAGTAGTAGAATTACCCTGAGGGTCCATATCTATTAAAAGAACTTTTTTCTTTAATTCTTTCAAAGCACTAGCAAGATTCACAGAAACAGTAGTTTTACCCACCCCACCTTTTTGATTAGCTATACTTATTATATTCATCTTCTTTTTCCTAATTAGAATAATTTTTAATATTATATCATGTTAATAAAAACAAAAGACAAATTTATAAAGGCTTTTTCGAGGTTAAAGAAGCTTTTCTAGGAAATTTTTCATCATTCTTATCTATTTTTTTAACTATTAAAGCTATTCTTTCTTGTTTTGAAACAGGTAATAAAAACTTTTCCACATTGACTACTTTACTTTTTAAAGTATCAAAAGCATTTTTAGCTTCTAAAAGCTCTTCTTCAAATTTAGGACCTTTTTGTGCTATAAATATTCCATCAATTTTTAAGTAAGGAATGACATATTCTAATAAGGTATTCAATCTACCAACTGCTCTAGCAAATCCATAATCGAAACTCTCTTTTAGATTTTTAGGTAAATCTTCAGCTCTTCCGTTAATTACTTCTACATTTTCTAAATTTAATTTTTCTTTTACTTCAAGTAAGAAGTTAGTCTTTTTATTAACAGAATCTACTAAAGTAAAAGATATATGAGGATTTATTATAGCTAGAACCATTCCCGGAAAACCTCCACCTGTTCCAATGTCTATAGCTTTTCCCTTATTTAAAAACTTATTTAAAAATATAGAATCAATAAAATGTTTTTCTAATATTTCATCTTTATCTTTTAAACCACTTAAATTTATTTTATTATTCCATTCTAAAAAAATATCTAAAAACTTTACTAGATTTTCTTTGTTTTCTTGTGTTAAATTATAATTTTCTAAAAGTTCCATAATTCTCCTTTAATGTTTAACAAATTATATCAAAATTTCTGAAAATTATATAAAAATAAGTTGATATACAAATAATGATTTTAATAATTTAAATGAACGTTGAAATTGCTTTAATTTTTTAATTAATTAAATGAGCCTCTAGATCTTTATAAGGC
>JAEWOZ010000126.1 GCA_023399505.1 Fusobacteriota bacterium
TTGAAGAATATAATCTTGATGTTAATCATAAAAATAATTTAGGTGTAACACCTTTAATATCTGCATCTAATCTAGGCAACAAAGATTTAATAAAATTTCTATTAAGCAAAGATGCTAATATTAATGACAAAAATAATAAAGGCCTCTCAGCATTAATTTTAGCCTCAGAGAAAGATTATAAAGAAATAGTGGAATTATTGCTGGAAAAAGGAGCTAATGTTAATGATAAAGATGATAATAACTGGACAGCGTTAATTTTTGCAGTAACTAATAAAAATTTAGAAGTTGTAAAACTATTATTAGAAAAAGGAGCTAATGTTAATTATAAAGAAGATAATGGCTGGACAGCATTGATGCGTGCAGCTCAGGATGGCTATAAAGAAATAGTAGAGTTATTGTTAGAAAAAGGAGCTAATATCAATGAAAAAGAAGATGATGGGTGGACAGCATTAATTTTTGGAGCAAATAATAATCATTTAGAAGTTGTAGAACTACTATTAGAAAGAGGAGCTGATATTAATGAAAAAGAGAATGATGGCCGAACAGCTTTAATTTTTGTAGCTAAGATAGGCTATGTAGAATTGGTAAGGCTTTTGTTAGAAAAAGGAGCTAATATTAATGAAAAAGAGAATGATGGTTGGACAGCATTGATGCGTGCGTCTCAGAATGATCATAAAGACATAGTAAAATTGTTGTTAGAAAAAGGAGCAAATATCAATAATAAGGAAAATAATGGCCGTACAGTACTAATGTTTACAGTTCTGAATGGCCATGAAGATATAGTGAAATTTTTAATAGAAAGAGGTGCAAATATCTATGAAAAAGATAATTATAATAAAACAACTATTATTCACATAAGCGACTGGTTAAAATCTTCTAAGGAGAAATATAAAAAAGATAAATATATAGGGATAGCATATAAGATAATAAGGAAGATGTCAGAAGATTACGTACATTTGTTCATATCTTTAAATAAAGACGTTAAAACTAATCAGGAAATAAAAGATGAGGTACATAATTATATTAGTCTTCTTTATTCTTTACAAAATTTGCCAGTAGAATTATTTGAAGGAATTGTTGAGAAATTTTAGTGAACATAGGTGTTCTAAAAAATAAATAAAATTCAAAAAATTTAATATAAATCCTTTTAATTAAATTAATTAATGAAAGATTTTAGAAAATTATTATTAAGGGAAAAAAATTTATTTTTATCTAAAAGTTCTTTTTTTATTCTCCCTATGATATAATTTTTGAACTATTAAGGTAGGAGAGAGATATGAATGAAGAAAAGGAAAATCAAAAAAATCAGCAAGAAACAGATTACAAAATACTAATAGATAGTGGAATTAAATTTCTTGAAGATGCTTTAGTAAATTTAAAAGATTTTGTTGAAAATAGTTCTTTTGGTAAAGCTAACAAAGTAGAAATTGATGCTATTTTTAGAGATGTATTGCAGAAAACATTAGATGTCTTAGAACAAATAAGACTAAAATCAGAAGTAATTTATAGCTTAGAAAAATTAGCTACTAGATCTCATTTAGAAGAAATTGAAAATAGATTAAATTTACTTGAAAAAAAAGTTTCTAGTTTAGGTTTTGCTACAAAGATGGACCTAAAAGAATTAGAAAATAAAATAACTAAGAATTTAGATAAAAAATAAGAGGTATTAGATGTTAGAAATAGTAGAAAGACATATTAATTTTTCTAGAAATATATTCAAAGGTGTTATAAAAATAGTAAAAAGAAAAAATAAATTTTTAAATAAAATTTTTGTAGAGCAACTTTATTTATTTGGAGCATTATCTTTTCCTATGGTAGCTATTGTATCTTTTTTCTTAGGAGTAGTCCTAACTTTTCAATTAGTACCTGAATTAAGAAGATTTGGTTCTGAATCTGTTACAGGTGGTTTGATTATGATAGCAGCCGCAAGAGAAGTAGCTCCAGTTTTAGTATCCATTATGATTGCAGGAAGAATGGGTTCTTCAATGGCTGCTGAACTAGGAAGTATGAAAATTACTGATCAAATTGATGCTTTGAAATTAATGGGTGCAAATCCTATACGTTATTTGGTATCGCCTAGAGTTTTATCAGGAGCTATAATGATGCCTTTTCTCACGGCTATTTCAATATTTATGATAGCTTTTGCTAGTTACATACTAGCTGTAGAGGTTTATGGAATTGCATGGGGAACATTTCTTACTAGAATTTCAGCAATTATGGGCCCAAAAGACGTAATAGGTGGAGTATTTAAAAGTATATTTTTTGGAATAGGGATAACCTATGTTTCTTGTTACTTAGGTATTACACTTAAAGGAAGAAGTACCGAGGTAGGAAAAGCTACTACGAGCTCTGTAGCTATTTCTATTATATTAGTAATTTTTTTAGATATGATTTTATCCTATATTATATTTAAAAAGTAGAGTAGATTTATATTTCAGAAAGTTTTAAAGGGGATCAAATTGATTCTCTTTTTTATTATATTTTGTTTTTAGTTATAATTTATACTGCAGCTATTTAATTTTAAAATTTTTGTAATTATGAATCTAGTATTTTTAGAAAGTTCTAAATTAATCTATAAGAGTTTTTAATTATTTTCTTGCTAAATTTTATAAAACTCATATAATTTATAAATGTAAGGGCGAATTATAAAATATAAAAATTTTCACATTATTCTTTCATATTTTAATTATATAAGTACAAAATGATCAGCACATAAATAGCAAGATTTTAGGTTAGGCTTAAGTTTAGTTATAACCATATTAAAAGAGATTAATGTTAAATTCGAATTAAATAAGGAGAAAAATTGAAAAAAATAATATTAATAATTCTATTGCTTTCATGTAATAAAATTATAAAAAACATAGATTTTAAAAACAAAAATTTAGATAAGGATTTAGCTTTAGCTATAATTAATAATGAAACAGATAAATCTAAAGAATTAATAGAGAAAGGTGCTAATGTTAATTATATACATAATAACAAATCTATTTTAGAATTAAGCTTAGATAATAAAAATTTAGATATAGTAAAAGTTTTATTAGAAAAGGATGTAGAAATAAATAAAGATAATATAGTAAGAATATATGATTTAGCTTTAGATGATTTTAACTATGACATAATAGATATAATTAAAGATAAATATAAACTAAAAGATGGTTTGATAGATAATAATAAGTACTTTTTATTGCTATGTTATATAGCTAGCTCAGAAGAGATAAAAAAGTTCATAAAAGAAAATAATATAAATCCCAATGAAGTTAAAGATAAATCGAATAGAAATGCTTTAATAATAGCAGGAGCAGGTAATAAAATAGATACATTTAAGATTTTAGTAAATGAATATAATCTTAATATTCATCATAGAAATAATCATAATGTAACACCTTTAATGGCAGCTTCTGGTGTAAATAATAAAGAATTAATAAAATTTATCATAGAAAGAGGTGCTAACATTAATATCAGAAATAACGATAATTGGACAGCTCTAATGGTAGCCTCACAAAGTGGACATATGGAAGTAGTAAAATTATTAATAGAAGCAGGAGCTAATATTGATGAGAAAACTAATAATGATAATACAGCGCTAATTATAGCTTCTGAGAACAGCCATATAGAAATAGTAAAAATGCTTTTAGAAAGGGATGCTAACATTAATAAGAAAGAAATAGATGGATGGACGGCCTTAATGTTTGCGGCTAATAATGGTCATACAGAAGTATTAAAATTATTGTTAGAAAGAGGTGCTGATATTAATGAGAAAGAAATAGATGGATGGACAGCGTTAATGCTTGCGGCTAACAATGGTCATACAAAAGCAGCAAAGTTATTATTAGAAAGAGGTGCTGATATTAATAACAAAAATAAAAATGGTAGCACAGCATTAATGATAACTTCAATCGAAGGACATATAGATATAATAAAATTATTATTAGAAAAAGAAGCTAATATTGATGAGAAAAATAAAAATGGTAGCACAGCATTAATGAGAACAACTCGAAGAGGTCATATAGAGATAGCTAAAATACTTATAAAAGCAGGAGCTAATGTTAATGAAAAAAACAATGACGGTTGTACAGCATTAATGCTAGCAGTTCAGAATAACCATATAGAAATAGCAAAAAGATTGATAGACGTGGATGCTAATATTGAAGATAGAGACGATGAAGGCTGGACATCATTAATGATAGCCTCAGAGAGAGGCCATAAAGAAATAGTAAAATTATTGTTAGAAAAAGGATCTAACGCTAATGATATAAATAACAATGGCTGGACAGCATTAATGCTAGCAGTTCAGAATAACCATAAAGGAACAGTAGAATTATTGATAGAGAAAGGAGCTAATATTAATGATAAAGAAGGAAAAGATTGGACATCACTAATTATAGCCTCAGAGAACGGTCATAAAGAAATAGTAGAATTGTTGATAGAGGAAGGATCTAATATTAATGATAAAGAAGGAAAAGGTTGGACAGCTTTAATGTTAGCCTCTCAGAATGGTTATTTAGAGGTGGTAAAATTATTGTTAGAAAAAGGATCTAATATAAATAATAAAGAAAATGATGGTTACACAGCGTTAATGATAGCCTCAGAGAACAGTCATAAAGATACAGTAGAATTGTTAATAAAAAGAGGTGCAAATATCTATGAAAAAGATAATTCTGATAAAACAACTATCTCTCATATAAGCAAATTATTAAGAGATTCTAAGGAAAAATCTCAGAAAGATATTCTTTTAGAGATAACATATATGATGATAAGAAAGATGTCAGAAGATTATTTACACTTATTTATATCTTTAAACAAAAATATTAATGTTAGTCAAGAAGTAAAGGATGAAGTACATAATTATATTAATATCCTATACTTCTTACAGAATTTGCCCATAGAACTATTTGAAGAAGTTATTAAAAATTTTTAATAACTTTCTTCACTCATTTCATTGATTATTACTTCTTAGTTATGAAATAAATGAATATAAAGGTGTTAAATCTACTTTAACATGTATTATTTTTCATAAAAAAAATTTTTAGAGAGGATAAATTAAAAATTTTTTAAAAATATTGAATAAAAAACACTTAACTTATAGTTTGCTAAAAAATCATTCCAATGCTAAATTATAATTACAGTTAATATATTAATTGGGGATTAGGGGATCCTCTATTTCAAATTAATAAGCAATTTAGATCAAATAAGGAGAAAAATTGAAAAAAATAATATTAGTAATTTTACTACTTTCATGCAATAAAATTGTAAAAAACATAGATTTTAAAAACAAAAATTTAGATAAGGATTTAGCTTTAGCTATAATTAATAATGAAACAGATAAATCTAAAGAATTAATAGAGAAAGGTGCTAACGTTAATTATATACATAATAATATATCTGTTTTAGAATTAAGCTTAGATAATAAAAATTTAGATATAGTAAAATTTTTATTAGAAAAAAATGTTGAAATAAATGAAAATAATATGTTAAGGATATATGATTTAGCTTTGGATGATTTCGACTATAAAATAATAGATTTAATCAAAGACAAATATAAGTTAGAAGAGGGATTAATAGATAATAGTAAATACTTTTTACTATTATGTTATACATCAAATTTAGAGAAAATAAAAAGATTTATAGAAGAAAATAATATAAATCCTTTGGAAGTAGTAGATAAAGCTAACAGAAATGCTTTAATTGTAGCAGCGGTAGGTAATAAAGTGGATATATCTAAAGCTTTAATAGAAGAATATAAAATTGATATTAACTGCAAGAACAATTTTAGTGTCACTCCATTAATGGCTGCCTCCAATGCAAACAGCAGAGAGTTAATAAAATTTTTATTAAAGAAAAGTCCTATTATTAATGACAAAAATGTTGACAATTGGACAGCACTAATGATGGCTTCTGAGAACGGTCATATAGAAATAGCAAGGCTATTAGTGGGAGCAGGAGCTAATATTAATGATAAAGATAATGATAACTGGACAGCATTAATGATAGCTTCTCAAAATGGTCATACAGAAATAGTAAAGTTATTAATAGATGCAGGAGTTGATATTAATGATAAAGATAATGATAACTGTACAGCGTTAATGATAGCTT
>JAEWOZ010000127.1 GCA_023399505.1 Fusobacteriota bacterium
ATTTCTAATTAATGTGTCATCTCCTGTTCCTACCCAATATGCTTCTAAGGATTTCTTTTGAACATAACTAGCAATAGAGAAAGGGTTATATATAATATTGTTACCAAATGTATAGCCATTGTACCATGCTCTTACATCTTTTAATTTGTCTTCTAAACCATTATATTTAAGCATATCATTAACTTCATCTTCAGTGAATCCAAACTTATCGCTAAAGTCATTATCTAATACAGTTCTTACCATAATGTTGTTAGCACCTGAAAACATAGATTCCTTAGCAATTCTTAATATTCCTGTTATTACTCCTTTAAACAAATATTTATTTCCTTTAAATGTACTCCCTATCATATTTTTTAAAAAGTTTATTAGATATCTATAATGATTTTCATCTATTGTTTTATTAACAGGTGTATCATACTCATCTAATAATATCACTACCTCTTTATCATAATGCTGATGTAGTAATCTGGATAATTCAAATATGCTCATTGAATAATCTACGCTGCTATCTTGATCTAATACTTTATTAAAATACTTTCTATCTCTTTCATCTAAATTATCACTTAACAACAAGTATTTATGCTCTTTATATTCTCTTATTATTTCTGCAACTAATTTTATGTAATCTTCTTTCCAATCAATACCGTTAACATTTTTAAATGTTAAAAATATTATAGGATATTTATTTAGATATTGCTCAAATATTTTAGATTTTTCTATATTCAAACCCTTAAATAAGTATTTATTATTTTCATTTATATCAAAGTAATATTTTAACATTGAAAGGTTAAGAGTTTTGCCAAACCTTCTTGGCCTTGGTAAAAGTATAACTTCGCTTCCCTTATAGAAAAGTTGTTCTATCAATAAAGTTTTATCCACATAATATTTGTTTTCATTTATAAATAATTTAAAATCTGAATTACTTAATTCTATCATTTTCATAATCTCTTTCCTCCTCTCTTAACATATATTTTAAAATATTTTATCATAAGAAAGGACTTTTTGAATTTCTAATATTAATTTAGAAAGTTCTTTTAAAAAGTCCAAAGTTTTTAATAAAAAATATTTTTTCTTTTGTTAGTATCATGATTTGCAATTATTAGTTAAATATCCCAAATTTCGATATAAATATAGGTGCTTTATAATGATTGTTATTTTTTATTAGCTCTATACCTGAAAATTCTATCTTTTCTTTTCCTCTCATATGCTCAACTAAATTTTCTCTTGTTAATTCTTTACCATTATCTACGAGCTCTTCCAACATTTTTATCAATACTTTCCCTATAAAATAGGCTTCTAAGCTTTTAGCATTTGGAAAAGTATCTATATAAAATTTCTTTAGCGCTCTATTATATTCATCTTTTATTTCATTGTCCTTATCATCAAATATTATTTTAGTAGAGATTATTTTTAGCTTATATTCATTTAACTCTTTAAGAAACTGACTGTTTATAACATCTGAAAGGGAGACAAAAGTAATATCCTTTAAAGTTGTTCTTACTATTCTTTTAGCGAAGCTTAAACCAGAAACAGGATCACCTAAAAATACAACTGTATCAGGCTTAGCTTTTTTAGTAATTAATAAGGATTTGTTTAACTTTAAAGGATCATTTGAGTAAAAACATTCAGAGACTATCTTTTTGCCTTTTAGCTTTGATTTAAAATAGTCTTTATGTTCTTTAGAACCTTTTAGATAAATAATTGAAATTCTTTTAGAATTTTCTAAGTTTTCAGATAAAAAGTCTAACTCTTCTTTTAAAGTTGGTCTTAAAGTAAAAATGTTTGAAAATTTTCCGTCTCTAAATTTTTCATCATTATTAAAAGGAAAAAGTACTGGAACTACAACATTTTTATTAGTTATAAACTCATAAGATTTATCTAGGCCTAAACTGTTTGAGTATCCTAATAAGGAAATTGCTCTATCTAAATAAATTAATTTCCGAGTATTATCAGCATCTCTATTATCTTTTCCACTATTGTCATATTCCGCGATAATTATTTCAAATTTCTTATCATCGCGCGCATTATATTCCTTAAAACATGAAATGAAGCCTACAGAGTATTCTTTATCTAAAGAATACTCATTTGAATTATTTAAATCAGAAGGTAGATTTAAAGAGATACCTATAGGTATTACAATTTTCTTAATTTCATCTGTTTTTAACGTTTGATGAAAAATTAAGTTTAATAAAATAAGTATTAACATCTTAACTCCTAAATATTTTCTTTAATTATCTCTATTATTTCTTTAAAAGATTTATCTGTTCTAAATCCTGCTGCTTTGGAGTGTCCTCCTCCATTAAATACATTAGCTATTTTATCAGCACCTTCTTTTCTACTCCGTATGCTGCCTTTTTTAATATTCTTATCCTCTTTTATCAAAACTGTTATATCTGCCTTATTAAAGCTTTTTAACAGTTCAATTATCCCTTCTGTATCCTCATCAATTGCATTTAGTTCTTCAAATTGTTCTTTAGGAATAATAGAGTATAATAATTTTTTATCTTCTATGTATTTCATTGTAGATAAAACATAAGCTATTAGTTTTAATTTATTATAACTGTTATTTGAGAAAAGTTGGGTAGAAATTTTTTCCCCTTCTGCTCCTAAAGCTGTTAGCTCCGAAGCTATGTAGAAAGTCTCGGGGTATATATTCCAAATGAAATTACCTGTATCTTGAATAAGTCCTGTGTATAAGCATTCTGCTACTTCTTTACTTAAATTTTTGTCAAATGACTTTAATAAATTATATAGTATTTGGGTTGTTGAAGAGACTCTTACGTCTTTTAAAACATAATCAAATTCGGATTTTTCTAAATGATGATCAATATTTATAATAGGAAAATTTTTAATTAAATTTTTTGCACTTCCTATCCTTTCTAAGGAGGAGCAATCTAAAATAATAACTACATCAAATTCATTTTTTTCTTTAATATCTTTAATATTATTTATTTGTGAAGAATTTTTTAAAAATTTTAAATATTGAGGACAAAAACCATCAATAATAATTTTTACATTTTTTTCAGGAAAGTTTTCTTCAAGAAAGTTAAATAAAGCAAGAGATGATCCTATAGCGTCTGCATCTGG
>JAEWOZ010000044.1 GCA_023399505.1 Fusobacteriota bacterium
ACCCCTGCTTCAGCATCAAGCATATTTTCTTTGAAGGTAAAATTGCTTAAATTATCGCCTACTCTTATCACAACTCCTCTTATACCTTTATCACTTACTAAAATATTTGTCCCCTTGCCCATTACAAATGCAGGGATATTTTCTTTCTTACAGAATTTATATATATTTGCTAACTCTTTTATACTTTTTGGAGTAATAAAAAAATCTGCAGGTCCTCCAACTTTAAATGAAGTATGAAGAGACATTGGTTCATCTATTTTTATATTTGAGCTTAATTTTTCAAGGTTTTTTAAAAGAGTATGACCCATCTATAATATTTTCCCTTCTTGTTTCTTGCTATCTCTTAATATTATTTTTATGTTAATACCATCTAGATCAAATGCTTCTCTAAAATTGTTCTCTAGATATCTTAAATAAGAAAAATGTATAAGATCTGGATGATTACAAAATACAACAAAGGTAGGCGGTGCTGATTTTACTTGTACGCCATAAGTAATTCTTACTTTTTTACCTTTTTTGTTGGAAGGTGGATTTACAGTTACCATTTCGTGCAATAAAACATTTAAAACACCTGTAGCAACTCTTTTATTATTTCTCTCTTTTAATTCAATACATTTGTCTAGTAATTTATTTATTCCTAATTTGTTTATAGCAGAAGTAAAAACAACATTTACTTCACAAAAGTATAATGAACTTTTTATTTTGTAAATTATTTCATCCTTTTCCTCTTTTTTACCTTTTTCATCGAACTTGTTCACACATACAATAATAGGTTTTGTAGCTTCAAAAGCTAAACTAATTATTTTTTTGTCCTGGTCTGTTATAGAAAATTCGTTATAATCTACTACAACTACTACTACATCAGAATTTCTAATGCTTTGAATTGCTCTAATAACGCTAAAGTATTCTACATCTTCGCTAACTTTAGCTTTTTTTCTTATCCCTGCTGTATCTAAGATTTTAAAAGAAATATCTTTATAATTAAAAGATACATCTATTACATCTCTAGTAGTACCTGCTATGTCACTAACTATTGCTCTCTCTTCCCCTATAATTGAATTTAATAAAGAAGATTTTCCTACATTAGGTTTTCCTACTATAGAAATTTTAAGATTATTACCTTCATCTTCAGGAATTTTATTAGGTGCCTTCCCTAAAATTTCTACTACTTTATCTAACAACATATCAATGTTTTGATTATGCTCAGCAGAAAGAGGAACAATATCTTTAAAACCTAAAGAATAAAATTCAAAGATTTTTTCTTGTTCTTTTCCTATTCTGTCTGTTTTATTTGCAAGAACTACAACATTCTTATCTCTTTTTCTTATTATTTTTGCTACAAGCTCATCTTCCCATGTAACTCCTGCTGAAACGTCCACAACAAATAATATTAAATCAGCTTGTTCTAAAGCTAACTCTACTTGCTTTCTTACTTCGTCTTGTATTATCTCATTTAGGTCTAATTGAAGACCTCCAGTGTCATAAAGAAAAAATGTATTTCCTTTTATAGTTACTTCGCTTCCAATTCTATCTCGGGTAACTCCTGGCATCTCTTGGGTTATCGCTTTCCTTTTTTTTACTATTCTATTGAAAAGCGTAGATTTTCCAACATTTGCTCTTCCTACTATTGCTATATTTTTCACTTTTATTTCCTTGTTTTTTCAATTATTAACATTATAAAGTAATTTTTTTCTCTTGTAAATAGTTATAAGAGAAAAGAAAGATATTAAATATCATATCTCTCCTTTTAAGAATCTAAATTACTCTCATTTTTTGTAGATTTTTTCTCTATCTCTTTCCACTTTTCTAATAAATCTTCTACGCTAATTTCATCTTTTTCTCTAAGATTTATCAAAACATTACCTATCTTCGATATAAAAATGCTTATTTTATTTCTTATCCTAGCACAGTTTTCAGCAAAAACTTCCTGATAACCTGAAGATTTATTCTTTCTGGCGTCATAATATTCTATAAACATCTTAATAATCGAATCTTTTATATCTACAGCATCTTTTATCTTTATGAATCCAAACAATTTTACACATTCAGAAAAACACTCTACCATCAAACTTTTATAACTGTTTGTATAATTATCTAATGAAAATAGTTTACTTATACTTATCTTCTTTATCAAATTTTCCATAAGCTTGAGCTCTTTATTCGAATTTTTCGAATTTAAAGATTGTTTGTATATAAAAGACAATAGCTTCATGTTCTTCCTATCGCGGCAAAAAAATGAACTTAATAAATATTTTTGATTATCTGATTTCATTAATAAATTATAAAGATTCTTCAAGTCAATTTGAGTGATAGATGCTTTCTTAATGATTAATAGCTTTACACTCTCTTCATGTCCTCTTAATATAGCACTACTTAAAGCTGTATAAACTTTTTTATACTTTTCATTTATATTTGCACCTTTTTCTAACAACACTTGAATAGCTTCGAGGTGATTATTTTGAGCTGCAGCAATTAAGGGTGTGAAACCATTAGCAGTTTTCGGACTAAGCTTTGCACCTTTCTCTATTAGTATTTTAATTAATTCAAGGTTGTTATTTTGAGAAGCGATAATAAGTGCTGTGAGATTATTTGGAGTTTTTATATTAACATCAGCCCCTTTTTCTATAAAAAACTTAACTAGCTTAATATGGTTATACTGTGATGCCAAAATTAATGGTGTAAAACCTTTGCTACATTTCGAATTAATATCTGCACTATTATCTATTAATTTTTTTGCAACTTCCAAAGAACCATTTTTTGATACTGCTATTAAAGAATTATATCCATTAAAACCTTCAAAGGCTTTATGGTTAACATCGGCCCCTTTTTCTATTAGTATTTCTACCATTTTAAAATGTCCATTTTCTGAAGCATAGATTAGTGGAGTATATCCGTTATTCATCTTATCATTAATATTAACTCCTTTTTTTATTAAAAACTCAAATACTTGAAAGCAGCCGCTTTTTGCTGCTGAGATGATAGCGCTGAATCCATTATCGGCTTTATAGTTAATATTAGCTCCTTTTTTTAAAAGCATTTTGATAATTTTAAGATTATCATTTTTACATGCTAAAAGTAAGGACTCAAAACCTTCTTTGTCTTTTGAATTAACTTTTGCACCTTTTTCTACAAGAATTTTTACTATTTCTTCATAGCCATTTTGACAAGCTATCATTAAAGCTGTTCTTCCTTTTTTATTTTTTTGATCAATATCAGCTCCAGCCTCTATCAAAATTTCGACTATAGGTAAATTGCCATTTTCTGAAGCTAATATTAATGGTGTATCGCTATTGAAGGATGGGTGATTAACATTAGCACCTCTCAATATGAGGCTTTTTACTACATCTTTGTTGTTCTTACATGACGCTATTTTTAATGATGTATTATTAAAATTATTTTCGCTGTTGGGATTAGCACCCTTTTCTATTAACATTTCTATTATATCTGTGTAACCTTTTTCTGAAGCTATCATCAAAGCTGTATAACCGTTATTATCTTTATCATCTATACCTTCGCTTGCTTTTATTAATACTTTAGCAGCTTCAATATTTTCTTTATATAAAGCTCTCATAAGTGCTGTATGCCCATTATTATCTTTTTCATTAATATTTGCACCTTTTTCTATTAAGTACTCTATATCTTCACCACTACTTTTTTCAGATGCATACATTAATGTAGTTACTCCATTTTGATTTTTATGATTAATGTTAAATTTATAGCATTCAAATAACATTTTAAATATATTCATTTTGTTGCCGAGTATAGATACCATTAAACCGTTTCTATTTGAATTATCAACTATCTTTTCTGGATCTAATTTATTTACTTCTATAAACTTCTTAACTTCTTCTGAATTCGATGTATAGCATAAAAGTAAAAAGTATTTATTTTTATCTATGAATCCCTCTTTTAAATTGTAATTATCCTTAATTAAATCTATTATATCACCGCTAAAATCATCTAAAGCAATATCGTATATTTTTATTACATGATCCTTATCTAATTTAACTTCATTTTTTATAAGCAATTTAATGATCTCTAAGTTTTTTTTGCACAATGCTAAATCTAAAATGCTTTTTCCATTACACATATAGTTAATATCAGCACCTTTTTCTATTAATATTTTGGTTTTAGAAATATCATTATTATTTACAGCTATTACTAAACTTGAATTTATATCTTTACTTCTAAAGTTTATATTTTTATAATTTTTAATACATGCGAAAATAAAAAATATATATAGTATTTTCATTTATCCTCCTTAAAATATCTTAATATTATTTAAAATTATTTATTTTCTACCAGTTTCCTTTTCAATTCTTCAATAGTTGATTCAGCCTTAAATCCTTCTATAGTAGCATTCAATTTTGAGATAAAAATGCTTATTTTATTCCTTATATAATTACAACCTCTTTTATAGATTTCTTTATATTTTAATAAATTATTGTTACTTCCCTCATAATATTCTATTAGGCTTTTTAACATTAGCCCTTTTATATTAGACAGCTCTTTCACTTTTTTCAATTCAAAAAGCTCTATAAATTTAAAAAAACAATCTAATAATAAAACATTTCATTAAGTATAAAACTGTCTATACTGTCTATTAAGAATAATTTATTTACTTTTATTTTATCTACAATTTTTTTTACTAAAAAATTGCCTTTAATTCACTAATAAGCCCAATATTTTTATCAAAGCCCTCTCAAAAATAATAGCGTATTTATAAATAAATCAATAATTTTAAAATTATCTTCATTCCTTTTTCTTAATAATATATTTAAAGCCTTATCTTTTCTATTTTTCTTATTAAAGTCCATTCTTTTTTTTACAAGAAAGTGTCAGAAATATTAATATATTTTTTCATTCTTTCCTCCTTACCTCCTTAAAATAATTAGCTACTTTAAGATAAATTTAACATTATAAATTAATTTTAGCAAATTATTAATTTTATTAAATATAAAACCAAAATTGAAAGTTTATTTTTAATGTATCTAAGGAAAAAATTATTTTTTGAAATAAAAAAAGGAAAGTTGAAACTTCCTCTTATAATTTAAATAAAATTATCGACTAAAATTTTGTCTATTTTTCCCTCTCGGAAATCTTCTATTATAATATTTGCAGCTTTATTTATATCTTCTTCATTTAATTTTTCAGCTAATTTTGGTAAAAAGTCTTCTTTACTAGTAACTTCAAGAGTATATTTATCATTTAATACCTTCAATTTAAGTAAGTCAATTATACTGTTTGCTATATCTTGAGCATCTGTTAATTTGATATTTCCAATTACCTCTAGTCTTCTTAAAGCTTCTCTTCTTCCAGTTGCCCACAATATTCCAGGAGTATCTAGTAATTGCACATTAGGAATAATATTTATCCATTGTTGCCCTCTTGTAGAACCGGGTCTATTTTCTACATTTACTATTTTTCTACCTGTTAGAGCATTTATCAATTGAGATTTCCCTACATTTGGGATGCCTAAAATCATTATTTTTAATGGAAGAGCTTTAACTTTTCTACGTTCAAATCTTTCTTTTTTAGCCTTATAGATTGCTTCAAGAATATAGTAAAGTCTTTTAATGCTTGTTCCCTCCTTAGCACTCAAACATACTGAATATCTTTGTTCCTTTTTAAAATAATTTTCTACCTTTTCAGCATCCTCTTTAGTTATTAGATCAGATTTGTTTATTATTATAACTCTGTTTTTATCTTTTGTAAGTCTTTTTATCTCTTCATTTCTTGAACTTATAGGCGCTCGGGCATCTACAACTTCAATTATTGTATCTACCATTTTTAAGCTATCTAAAATTATCTGTTTTGCTTTAGGCGATGCTCCTGTATTATTCATGTTTCACCTTTTCTTTACTTTCTAAAATTTTTTCTTTTACTTTTTCAGCAATAGAACTTGCTTTTTCTATACTATTACTTTCTGTTATTATTCTTATTAAATTTTCAGTACCAGATGCTCTAACTACTAAATTTTCGTACTCTTTCAAATTATATTTTATGTGATGTATAAAATTAATTACATCCATATTAATTAAAATTTTTTCTTTATTATCTTTTTCATCTAATCGGATATTTAAACATATTTGATTCACTTGCGGAATATCTTTTAAAATTTTATTAAAAACTTCATTGTCTTCAAATATTTTAAGAAGGTATAAAGAACTTAAAATACCATCTCCAGTTACTTGAAAATCTTTAATTATTATATGCCCAGAAGCTTCTCCTCCTAAATAGCAATATTCTTCATTCATTTTATCAAAAACATTTTTATCACCTGGATTAGCTAAAATTAGCTTTATTCCTTTGGAAATTAAAAATTTTCTAATAGCTAAACTGCTTAAAGTTGTTAAAATCACCTTATTATTTTTTAATTCATTTCTTTGTTTTAAATAACAAGCTATAATTGCAACTATAAGATCTCCATCTAAAATTTCACCATTTTTTAGTATAGCCATTAATCTATCGCCATCTCCATCAAATGAGAAACCTATATCGTAATTTTTTATCATTTCCCTTAAATTCTTAATATTAGTTGATCCACTGTTCAAGTTAAT
>JAEWOZ010000100.1 GCA_023399505.1 Fusobacteriota bacterium
CCTTGTGTGGTTAGTTTTAAAGGATCAGCTGCCAGATTTAGTAAATACTCTACAATATCTTTTTTACTCTCTTTTATAGCTATTATCAGAGCGTTTTCTCCATTTTTGTTAATTTGGTCTATGAAAAATTTACTCTTTTTCACATATAAGTCAATAAATTGTTTTGCAAAATCTTTATTAGATCTTATAGAGATAATTAAAACATTTTCATTTTGTCTGTTTTCTTTCTCTAAATTCAAATTATTAAAACATTCTTCATTCATAAAAAGTTTAAAAATTTCTGAATTGCCTGAAGGATAAGTTTTTAATATCCTCATCAGAGAAATATTTCCTTCAGAGTCTATTACTTTATTTATTGCTTCTATATTATTTACTTGAAGTGCATCAGCAATTTGTAGTAAATTTTTATCTATGCACATTGCTATTGGACTTAATCCTTCTTTATTAATGATAAATCTTAATTCTAAAATTTTCTCTTTAATAGAATTCGGATCATTTTTTTTATTTAATATATTTTTTAACGTAAGTGCTAAATTCTCTTTTACCAAGTAGTGAAGTACGTTATTACCTTTGCTATCTACTTCACCTAGGTTATATTTTTGAGCATTTTCTATTAATATATTTGCTAAGCTAATTTCATCAGTTGTAGATAAATTTTTACAAAATTCTTCTACAAATACCATTAAAGCATTTCTTCCGTTTTCGTCTTTAAGTGCCTCTCTACCTTTTATTATATTTGCACTTAAAAATGATTTAGAGGCATGAAATTTTCCATTTTTGATCTCTTCCAATTTTTCTATTTTAAGCAAATTTTTCTCTCTCAATACAGAATTAAATAAATTTACACTTCTAAATATAAATAGTGTTAACATAAATAAAATTTTCATCATTTTTCCCTTTTCGTATAGTTTTTAAATAAAATCAATTATTAGAAAAGTTTAACATCCTTTATCTAATTTGTAAATTTTAAAAAAAATTAAGATAGAAGTTTTACCTTTTCTCTTAATTTTTCTATTATTGTATTTTGTATTTGCCTTACTCTTTCACGTGTTAAATTAAGCTTTTCTCCTAATTTTTCTAAAGTTAGTTTTTTCTTTCCGAATAATCCGTATCTATGAATTAATATCTCTCTTTCTTTTTCTTTTAATTTTTCAATCATTTTTACTATCTCGCTATTTTCGTAGCTTTCAATCATAGTATCTTCAATAGTTGTTTCTGAAGAGCTTATATATTTTACCTTTGTATCATTTTCAAACTGTTCTTCTAAAGATATATAAGCTACACTTATCAAATTTATATATTTGTTAACCTCTACTAAATCTAATTCTAGATTTTTAGCGATTGCTTGTTGAGTAGGATTTTTTCCATACATCTCTCTATATCCATTTATAAATTTATTTATTTTACTCAAATTATCATTTATATAAGAAGGATATCTTACAACGTTTCTGGTTTCATTTAAAAACTTTAATATAGATTGCTTTATCCAGAAAGTTGCATAAGTACTAAACCTTCTATCAAGTTCTGGTTTAAATTTATCTACTGATCTTATCAAACCCATATTTCCTTCTTGAATTAAATCTTGAAGTGATACTTTAGCATTCAAGTATCTTTTGGCAATGTTAACGACTAATCTTAAATTAGATACGATTATTTTTCGTCTTGCTTTTTCATCCCCTCTTTTAGTTCTATTAAATAGCTTTTGCTCTTCTTCCTTAGTTAAAAGCATATGATTACTAATGCCTTTTAAATAATCAGATAAATTCATTTTTGATGCTCACCCCCATTATCTTAATTCTCAATATAATATATTCGATAATTTAAAAGAAAGTCCTTCTAAAATTTTTGAAAGTTGTTTTAAAGTGGCTTGTTTGCTAATAAAATTTTTTATGTTATACTTTAATAATGTTATTAATTGAAGGTTAAAATGAAGAAGATTAGAATTTTGGGAATTGATCCAGGAACCGCTATTGTTGGATATGGAATTATAGACTGGATTAACAATGAGTATAAAGTAATAGAATATGGTTGTATTTACACTGAGAAGCATAAAAAACCTGAAGCAAGATTATTGGAAATATATAAAGCATTTGAAAAATTGATAAAATTATACGAGCCTAATGAAATCGCAGTAGAAGATTTGTTTTTTAACAAAAATGCTAAAACGGCTCTTTCTGTAGGGCAAGCTAGAGGAGTAATACTTCTTTTAAGCGCTAAAATGAAAATTCCTATAGCAAGTTATACTCCTCTACAGGTAAAACAAGGTATAACATCTTATGGAAGGTCAAGTAAAGAAGATATGCAGCAAATGGTAAAATTTATTCTTAATCTTGAAGAAATACCTAAGCCTGACGATGCTGCTGACGGTTTAGCAATAGCAATTACTCATATAAATAGTTTAGTAAATTTAGGATTAAAATGACAAATATAATAAATAAATTAAAATATTTTAGAAGATATAGATTTATCTTAAAAATCTTAATAAGGTATGGTTTTGATAATATAGTCGAAGCTCTGAATCTTGATTCCTATGTTAATTATTGGTATAGCTTTTTCGGTGTTAGAAAAAAATGGGAAATTAAAAAAATTAGTAATGAAAAAAGGTTAAGATTAGCAATAGAGGAACTAGGGCCTACATTTATAAAATTAGGACAGCTTTTAAGTACTCGACCTGATATAGTACCTAAAAGTTATATTCAAGAATTTCAAAAGCTTCAAGATGATGTAAATGAGGAAGATTATTTTACAATTAGAAGTGTAATAGAGAGAACTTTAGATACAGAAGTAGAAAACGTTTTTTCTCATATATATGTTAAACCTTTAGGAACAGCTTCTATAGCACAAGTTCATGAAGCAGAGTTAAAAACAGGAGAAAAAGTAGTTGTAAAAGTTAAAAAATCTAATGTAGAAGAGACAATCAAATTAGATTTAAAGATACTTTTAAATTTAGCCTATGTAATAGAAAAAACTGTCCCTTCTCTTAAAGTGTATAAACCTGTAGAGATTACAGGAGAATTTTTTGAAATGTTAACCGGGGAGCTAGATTTTAATTTAGAAGCTAGAAGCAACGATATAATGGCATCTCATTTTAAGGATTTTGAAGGTTTTATTGTTCCTAAAATATATTGGGAATATACTAGTCAAAATATTATAGTCATGGAAAAAATGGACGGTGAGAAGCTTTCTGATATAATGTTTTCAGATGATCCTAGAAAGAAACAACTTGCTTCACTTTTAGCTCGAATATTTATAAAGCAAATATTAGAAAAAGGATTTTTTCACGGAGACCCTCATCCTGGCAACATAATAGTAGTAGATGGTAATAAAATTGCCTTTATTGACTATGGAGCAGTTGGGAAAGTTGATGAACTTACTCAAGATCAGATATTAGACATGATCTACAGTTTAGCTTCTGGTAACACTGAAAGATTAATAAGTTTCTTTAAAAGGAACGGTGTTATTACACAAGAGAGCAACATTAGAAAATTAAGATCTGATATAGAAAATTTAGTTCAAAAATACTGGAATATGCCTATTAATAAAATAGATTCTACAGCTTTATTAAACAGATTATCTGATTTAATTGCCTTACATAAGTTGAATATAAGAGCTGACTTTTTCATTATCGCTAAAACTTTGGTTTTAGCAGATGGAATAATAAGAGCCCTAAATCCTAATATAAATGTTTTAAGCGAGTCATCTGAATTTATAACTAAATTAATAAAAAATAGATATTCATTTACAAAAATTTCTAGATCAGTACTTGAAATGGTAGATAGTTATAGAAATTTAGCAATAAGGCTCCCTTATTTAATAGAAGATTGGGCAGCACATCGTGAACAACAAAAGAATGAACCTAATACAGTAAAAGAGCTAAAATATTTTTCATTAGCTTTCTTATCATTTGGGATGATATTAGCTTCCACGCAATTTTTAAAATATGAAATCTTTCCATATTTTTATGGTTATTCATTTCCTGGAGTACTTTTATTAGGATTCTCACTAATGATACTATTTAAAGTTTTAAGAAAAATAAGATAATATTCTATTGGATGTAAAATTTACAAAAAGATAAATTAATGTTATATGTTTAGAAATAACATTATTTTTTTATTAAGAGAATTAAATATTGAAAATACACTTTGAAAAAATCAATTCAAAAACTTAGATATCATAAATCCTAAATGCTAGCTTAAGTATAATTTCGTAAGCACTTTTCAAAAATATGTAACTAAATTGTCTAAAGCTAAAAAATAATACAAATATAGAAAATTTAAAAATTTTTTTATTTTTCTAAATATTTCAACCTATTTTCTAATTAAATTATTTCACTATTTCTAATTAAACATTCTACTTTTGAATAAATATTAAAATGAGGAGTCTGAAAATTCTATTTAAAATTAAATTAAAATAAGGAGAAAAAATGAAAAAAATATTATTATTAATTTTATTGCTATCTTGCAATAAAATTATGGGACTTAAGGTTTTTAAAAATAAAGATATAAATGAAGATTTAGTATTAGCTATAATTAATAATGAGACAGATAAAGCTATAGAATTAATAAAGCAAGGTGCTGATGTTTATCATAATCATGAAAGTACAAATGTTTTAGAATTGGTCCTAGATAAAAGAAATTTAGATGTGTTAAAAATATTATTGAAAAAAGAAATAGAATTAAGTAAAGATAATACAGTAAAGATATATGATTTAGCTTTAGATGATTTTAATTACGACATAATAGATCTAATTAAAGATAAATATAAGTTAGAAGAGGCTTTAATAGATAAAAATAAATACTTTTTGTTATTATGCTATACGTCAAATGCAACAGAAGTTAGGAAATTTATAGAAAAAAACAATATAAATCCAAAAGAGATTAAAGATAAATTTAACAGAGATGGCCTAATAATATCAGCCGTTAGCAATAAAATGGAAGTAATTAAGATGTTAATTGAAGAATATCATTTTGATATAAATAGTAAGAATAATAATGGAATAACATCTTTAATGGCTGCTTGTAATCAAAATAATAAAGAAACAGTGGAATTACTTATAGAAAGAGGAGCTAATGTCAACGATAAAGAGAAAGATGGATGGCCCCCTTTAATGTTAGCATCAGAGAATGGTCACACTGAAATAGCAAAGTTATTGATAGATAGAGGTGCTAATGTTAACAAAAGAGAAGAAGATAAGTGGACATCATTAATGATAGCATCTCAGAATGGTCATGCTGAAACTTTAAAATTGCTAATAGATGAAGGTGCTAATGTTAATGATAAAAATAATAATGGATGGACAGCATTAATGGTAGCATCTCAGAAAGGTCATACTGAGACAGTAAAGTTATTAATAGAT
>JAEWOZ010000037.1 GCA_023399505.1 Fusobacteriota bacterium
GAACAATACAAACAAAAGATGACCACGATGTCTCAAGAGTTTGATCCGAGATATAAAAAAAGATAAAAGACCTTTATTGAATTAGAGGTCTTTTATTTCATTTACTAATATTACAGCTTCGTTTTTGTTAAATTTTAATATTCCTGTTTCTTCTAACAGAAAATCTTTTTTAAATTCTTTTGATCTAATTTCAATTTTTCCTTTTTTCAAAGCGGAAACAATAGATCTATGATTAGCTAATATTCCTAATGAACCACTTTCTGAAGGAACAACTAAAGATTCTATTTGATTATTAAAAATTTCTTTAATAGGAGTTAAAATTCTTAACTTAAACTTCATTTTATTATCCTTATCCTAAAGTCTTGGACTTTTCTATTACTTCTTCTATAGTTCCTACATACAAGAAAGCTTGCTCAGGTATTGAGTCATGAAGTCCCTCTACAATTTCTTTAAATCCTCTTACTGTGTCTTCAATTTTAACATACTTACCTTGCATACCAGTAAAATGTTCAGCTACTGTAAAAGGTTGAGAGAGGAACTTTTCTATTCTTCTTGCTCTACCTACAATTAATTTATCCTCTTCAGATAATTCATCCATCCCTAAAATAGCTATGATGTCCTGTAATTCTTTATATCTTTGAAGAATTTTTCTTACATTTCTTGCTACTTCATAGTGTTCTTTTCCTACAATTGAAGCTTCTAATATTTTAGAACTAGATGTCAAAGGATCTACTGCGGGATAGATACCTAATTCAGATATTCTTCTTGATAGAACAGTTGTAGCATCTAAATGAGAGAATACAGTCGCAGGAGCTGGATCAGTTAAATCATCAGCTGGAACGTAAACAGCTTGTATAGATGTAATAGCTGCCGAAGTAGTTGAAGTTATTCTCTCTTGAAAAGAGCCCATTTCACTTGCTAAATTGGGTTGATAACCAGACGCTGAAGGCATTCGTCCTAATAAAGCTGAAACTTCAGAACCTGCTTGAACAAATCTGAATATGTTATCAATAAAGAGAAGAACGTCTTGATTCAAATCATCCCTAAAATATTCAGCCATAGTTAGGGCACTTAAACCAACCTTTTGTCTAGCACCAGGAGATTCATTCATTTGGCCATACACTAAAACAGTATTTGGAAGAACATTAGCTTCTTTCATTTCATTCCATAAATCGTTACCTTCTCTTGTTCTTTCACCTATTCCAGCAAAAACTGATAAGCCTTTATGCTCTTTAGCTATATTATTTATAAGCTCTGTTATTAACACAGTTTTTCCTACACCAGCACCACCAAACAATCCTACTTTACCGCCTCTTACGTAAGGTGCTAAAAGATCTATTACTTTTATACCTGTTTCAAAAATTTCAGTTTTAACACCTTGGTTTTCAAATAAAGGTGGATTTCCATAAATTGATCTATAATCTTCTGATTTTATTTCACCTGCATTGTCAACAGGGTATCCTAAAACATTAACTACTCTTCCAAGAACATTTTTTCCAACTGGAACTTTGATAGGACCTTCTGTATCAAAAACTCTTTGACCTCTTTTAAGATAGTCAGTAGATTCCATTGCAATTGTTCTTACTGTACTATCTCCTAAATATTGTTGAACCTCTAGAGTTATTTCTTTCTCTTCAACTTTCAAAGCATTTCTTATTGTTGGAAGTGCCTCTTCAAATTTTACATCCACTACTGGACCAACTATTTGCGTTATAATACCACTATTTTTCACTTATACTCCTTTAAATTTCATCAAAATTTTCAGATCCACTTACTACTTCCAAAATTTCTTGTGTAATAATTGATTGTCTCTCTTTATTATAAAACCTCTTAAGATTTTTCATTAAATCTTCTGCATTATCACTAGCACTTCTCATAGCTAGCATTCTTGAATAATGTTCACTAACTAAAGCTGATAAAATGTTTCTATAAATTTTAAAATTCAAATACATAGGAAATATTCTTTTGAACACTTCATTTTGGTAAGGCTCAAATATAAATTCCTCATCATTTTTTTTGAAAGTGGGAATTAAACTTTCTACTTTCACATCTACTTTTGAAGTTTTATAATTCGTGTAAACCATAAATACTTCACTGTCTTTATCAATACTTGGTAAAATTTCTTTTAAAATTTTTGAACATAACTGAAATGTTTCTTCTAAGCTACTATAAGTAGAGGTAATTTCAAAATTTTTTCTTAAAAATGGAAGAATCTTTTTACCTACAACTAAAAATTTACTATTACTTTTGGAAAATTTATCTTTTCTTTTTTCCCAATACTCTCTAAAAAATCTTACTATGTTATTATTGTAAGATCCACATAGTCCTTTATCCGAAGCTACTATAATAAATATAGAATTCTTTTTTTCTTCGTTAGATGGAGCAACTTTAGATATTATTTTTTCTAACTCTTCACCATAATTAGTAGCATTTTCTAATGAATGCTGCAAAGAACCGAATTTAGAAGAGGACACTAAACCCATCGCTTTGGAAAGATCAAAAATACTGTTAATACTTGATATTCTAGATTTTATGGAAAAAAGTTTACCTCTAGACATTTATAGAAAAACCTTTCTTAAAATCATCTAATGCTTCATTTAACATATTTTTTAAATTTTCATTTAAAGCTTTTTCTTCTTTAATTTTATTTAAAATTTCCTTCTTAGTTACCTTCAAATATTGAAGCAATTCTTTTTCAAATCTTTTAACATTTTCTTTATTTATAGAGTCTAAATGACCATTTATTACTGCATAAAATATTATTATTTGTTCTTCTGTTGCTAAAGGCGTATATTGGTCTTGTTTAAGAACTTCAGTAATTCTCAATCCTCTTTCAAGTTGAGATTTAGTAACCTTATCCATATCTGAATTAAATTGGGAAAATGCAGCTATTTCTCTATACTGAGCTAATTCTAATTTAATTTTAGAAGAAACTTGCTTCATAGCTTTTACTTGAGCATCTCCACCTACTCTTGAAACTGATAGACCTGCATTTATAGCTGGTCTTATGTCTGCATTAAATAAAGAAGATTCTAAATAAATTTGACCATCCGTTATAGAAATTATATTAGTTGGTATGTAAGCAGAAACGTCACCTGCTAAAGTTTCTACTAGTGGGAGTGCTGTTAAAGAACCACCTATTTTAGGCGAAAGCATTGCAGCTCTCTCTAGTAATCTTGAATGCAAGTAGAAAATATCACCAGGGTAAGCCTCTCTTCCAGGAGGTCTTCTTAATAAAAGAGATATTTCTCTATAAGCTATTGCATGCTTAGATAAATCATCATAGACTATTAGTA
>JAEWOZ010000046.1 GCA_023399505.1 Fusobacteriota bacterium
ACGTAATATTTTGTAAAGGATTTATTAAACAATGATCTAAATAAATATTTTAAAAATTAAATTCAAAAAAAGCTAAAATTGTAAGAAAAAGAGCTTTAAAAGCTCTTTTTTAAAACCTAAACTAAAAACTTTTATATTCTCAGTCTAGATTAAATAAATTTTTTATAAATTTATTCCAAATGATAAAATTTTTACTACTAAATAATTAATTCTAAACCTATTATTTTTAAAAGGGAAAAAAGAATAATAAATTAGAATTAATTAAATTATTTCTAATTAACAGCTTCCGCTATTATGGTAGGTACGGTTTTTAGATCAACCTTAATAAAGCACTTCTGCTTATTTAATAATCTTATTATAGGACTTGTGTCACAAAGTCCTGTACACCCCGTATCTACTATTTCTATGTCTCTAATATTTTTTTGCTTTAGTTCCTCCTCCAGTTTGAATTTTATTTCGTCGCTGAACTCGAAAGTACATGACATACCTCGACATACTGAAATGGTCTCCTTTGCGATACACCTCCTAGTTTTTATTCTTAATATAATTGTAAAACTTTATTAAAGATTTGTCAAATTTAAGATTAAATTTTTTTAAAATTCTAAATCCATTCTTTTTCAAGCATTTCTAAGGTATTATTTTCAATAGCCTCTCTTATTTCTTCCATTAATTTATTCATTGTATAAACATTATGTATGGTTATTAATCTCAATGCTAAAAGCTCGTCTGCTTTTAGCAAATAATGAAGATATGAAGTAGAAAAATTCTCGCATGTATAACATTTGCATAGACTATCTATAGCTTCTTCCCTATATTTATGTTTACTATTTCTTAGATTTATATGATCATGATCTTTTAATTGATCATCTTTGTCTTTATTTATTTTTTTTACAATTGCTCCTCCATGTCTTGCTACACGAGATGGATGAACACAATCGAAGGTATCTATTCCTACTTTAACACCATTAAATATATCTCTAATACCTCCAATTCCTAATAAATGAACTGGTCTTTTCTTATCTAGCAACTTAGCAGTATAATTTACTATCTCATACATTTGGTCTTTGTTAGCTCCCAAAGAACCACCAATAGCTATGCCAAAAAAGTTATTAGAATTAACAAAATCTACACTCTCATCTCTTAAATCTTTATGTATTCCACCTTGAATTATTCCATATAAAGCTTGTTTACCTTCTGTTATTCTTTCGAACTCTCTCAAAGATCTTAATTCCCAACGATGGCTTCTGTACATAGAGTGTTTAGTATATTCTTTTGAAACATGAAAAGGTGTACATTCATCTAGCACCAAAGATATATCACTACCTAATTTATGTTGAATTTGCATAGCCATTTCGGGACTAAGAAACTTTAAACTTCCATCCAGATATGATCTAAAAGTTGCGCCTTCTTCTTTTAGAGAAATTAAAGTTTTTCTATCTGGAGCCATTCTATTTCCTTTTATTTCTGAAGAGACAGCACCATGTCCTAAACTAAATATCTGAAATCCACCTGAATCAGTTAAAATAGGCCCAGGCCATTTCATAAAATTATGTAAACCTCCCATCTCTTTTATTAAGTCTGGTCCTGGATTTACAAATAGATGATAGGTATTAGAAAGGATAAATTGCGTATTTGCTTTAATCATATCTTCAGGATCTAATGCTCCTTTTACAGCTCCTTTTGTAGCACAAAAAATAAAAGCAGGAGTTTTTATCTCTCCATGCGGCGTTTTTAATATCCCTAATCTACTTCCCTTATTTTCTTTAATAATTTCAAAATTAAAATTTTTATACATTACTTAAAACTCCAAATAAAATTTAAATAATTTTAACATACTATAGAAAATTATAAAATAAAAAAAGTATATTTAAATACCTTTTTATTTATCAATTATTATTTTAGTATTCTAGATTTGTCTTATGTTTTAATATAATTTTTTGCTGTAATAAAAAAGAAGCTAAACTATTTACTATTTTTATTCTCCTTTACTAAATCTTCTCCTAAAATTATTATCTCTTTAAAATCTAATATTTTATTTTTTATACCTTCATATTTTTCTAAAAATTTCTCTTCATATCTCTCAACACTATTTAACTTCCCATAATAATATTCAATAAACAACTCGACCATCTGATTCTTTAAATCAAGAATGTCATCTATAGTTATGATTTTAAGTTTATTATTTTCCATTAAACTTAAAAAGCTATCTACTAATAATGTTCTTTGATTGAAAGTAAAATCGTCTAATGAAAATATGTTACTTATGTTTATAATATTCATATTTTTTGAAATATATTCTACTAAAAAATTTTTTAAAACTAAATATTTTGTATTTTCTATGTAGGTACGAATTAATAATACTATATTTAAGTTATCATCTTTGAATAAATGTTTTAAAATTATTTCTTCCCATTTTTTATCTTTTCTAATTAAGAGGCCTAATGCATTTAAGTTGCTTTGTTTATCTAAAACACCATCTTGATCTAATTCAAACAAGAGACACAATGCGTTTAAGTTGCTTGGCTTATCTAAAGCACCTTCTTGTTCTAATATTAGCTTTATAACTTTTTCGCATTCTGATATGATAGCTTTACTTAAAATGTTTGAACCTCTCTTATTTACATAATTTATATCGGCTCCTCGCTCTATTAGTAGGTCTATTGATTCATTTTTATGATGAACAATTGCTGATGATAAAGGTGTGTATCCGTGTTTATCTTCATAGTTAATTTCAGCACCTAAATCTACTAAAATTTCTATAGCCTCTTTATTTCCATAAAGTTCTGAGCTGCAAAAATACATTAGCATAGTTTCTTCTGAACAGGTTGGAACATCAATCAATGCACCATTTTGAACTAGCAACTTTGCTGTTTCAGGCTTGTTCATCCAACATGCGTACATAAGAGGCGTCCAATACCATGAATCTTCAAAGTTAACATCTGCCCCATCTTTTATCAGTCTAATAACTTCGTTATTATCCCCTGTTCTTGATGCTAGTTTTAGAAGAGAATTTTTGTCTTGGCCACAAAAAGAAGCTTTCTTTAACCTAGCATCAAGA
>JAEWOZ010000121.1 GCA_023399505.1 Fusobacteriota bacterium
AGCTTAATATATACAGAGTATATGAGTTAATAATATGGGAAAAAATTTAATTGAAGATTTAAAATTTTCTCTAATAATGAAAACTGATTTTGATATTTTATTAAAAAATTTAGATGTATTAATAAGAACTGATATTGATAAAAATTTATCAATTAAAGGCTATTACTACAAAAGAATTATATATCTCATCAAAAATTTAGAAATCTTACCTAGAGCAGAGTGAGGCTTTATAAATGTAATGGAAAAAAGATTTCTATTCCATAAATTTAGGATTAGTTGATTCAGGTTTAAGCATTAAAGTTTTATGTAAAGAATTTGAATGGAATTTCTTGTCTAATAGATATTAAGGAAGTTGGAGAAAAAATGTTATTAATTATACTAATCTTTTTGAATAATTGTCTAGGTTATGAATACACTTATAAATTAAAAGCTTCTAATAGAGCGGTTTATGAAGTAATTCTTAATGATGATCTAAAACAAAAAATATGTATTTCTAAAACAGAGGAGATTATTAATATAGTCAACAATAATAATAATGATTTGAAAATGTTTATAGAAGAGTTTATTAAAGAATTAAAAAATCAAAAATAATTAAAATTCTTAATTTAGAAGATCTTAAAAATTTTATGGAAAAAGGAATCAAAGATTTATCTATTCATTTGAAAGAGAAAGTTTTAAAAACTGAGAATAACTTTGAAGATTTAGAAGAAGAATTGAAAAATGTTGTAAATAACAATTACAAAAAGTTATTAGAGATAAATATAAAAATTAATGCTTCTCAATCTGAAGTTTTGATCAAAAAAACAGTGCAACTAGTAAGAGAATTTTTAATTAAAGCTATAAGTTTAAAATATTTACCTTTTCAAGTTTACCTAGAGATAAGAAGATTTTTACCTGAAAATATTAATAAATCTTTTGTCTATGATTCCATAGTAAATAATGATTTAGACAAGTTAAGCAAAGAAATATATGATAAAGAAGAGATTGTTATAAAAGAAACCCTAGATAGAGCAGTGATATTCATAAGTAAAGGTTATTTATGTTTATCTTTAAAAGTCGAATCTGGCTACTTTAAATTAGCTAAAGTAGAAGATACTATTGAAAATACTAAAAACATTTATTGTAGAAAAAAAGGTTTTGTAAGTTTTAAAATAAAAATAGAAAATGATAAAATATTATATGAAGGAGTTCCACTTTATTTAAGAAAAATCGATTAGGCCATTTTCATATTAAAGTCTTTTTATATAAATAGTGTAAATTTAAATAACATTAAAAAATAAAAAGAGCTTGTTTAAAACAAGCTCTTTTTTATATTGTATATCTTAATCCTAAAGTATATAAAAATCTTGTATCGTTTAAAGAATGCTTCTTTTCAAAAAATTCTCCTGAAATTACAAAATTTATTTTTGTTTCTAAAGAAAAATTTGTAGTTAAAGCATGTCTATAAAAAAGGTTAATTCCCCAAAGTATTAAAGACAAACCACCACCTAAGCTAAAATGATTATTAGCATAGGCTAAGTTAGCATTTATTATAGGTATAAAAGAAAAGTTAGAAAATGATGCTTCAACTCCTGTATATAAATTTTTGTTCATTAATCCATATTCAGCACTTCCACCTACCATGAAAGCTCCTGAACCTGAAATTAAAGGTATTCCATTAAAGTGGAATGTTAAATTAGTATACCCACCATTCTTTCCTATTTTTGCACCTGAATAAATTTTTAAAGATAACCCTTCCCATTTTGTTACCTCTTCACTAAATATAATTTTATTAAAAAATAAAAAAATTAGCATTAAAAAAAATTTTTTAGATTTGATCATTGTTTTCCTTTCAAATTTTATAAATGAGTTATTTACTCATAATTAATTTAGAAAGTTTTATAAAGAAGTCTAAAAAATTTTATAGTTTATTTAATAAAAGTTTAAAATAATTTAAATTTAATAACCCAAAGTAAGATTTAAAAGATTTCTCAGATAATAAAAATGGATTAGTATCTCTATTTAAATTTAAAATTAATTAAAATGATTTAACTTTTACGAAAGAAGAAAGTTATAGAATTCCAATATAAAAATAAACAACAAATTTTAATAACATAATGCGATATTTAAATGACAAAATGCTTATAAAACTTTACAAAAAATAAATTATTAGATATTATGTGAATATATAAAGGAGTGAATTTATTTTACTCTAAAGGTTTGTTAGAATTCCAGTTATTTATAATAAGGTGTGAAATCATTAAATAAACTATCTAACAAACAATACTAGAAAGGGGTACAAAATGTTAAGACTTTTTACAGCAATAGTTGCTGGGTTAAATCTATTAGACTCTGGTTCAGGTCTTACAAGATAAAAGGCTTAAAAAACCTTTTAAAATTATTTATATTATAAGTGCAATTATACACGGAGGAAAAATATGTTAATGAAATTTATAACTTTTTTTATAATTTCATTTTTTTCGTTTTCAAATAAATTAGAAGTAATTCAATATGAAAAAACAGAGAAAGAAATTTTAACAAGCACGTATTATACTAAGAAAAGCAAAAGTTTAAATCATGAAGAATTCATTATTAAATCTTTAAATTCTAATGAAAATGATTTTCATTCTAACGATAGTAGTAAAATCTTAATGATGAGAGGTCATAATGATAATCATTATATAAGATTTACATTAAAAAATCTTTCTTCATCAGATGAAATTCTAATAGCAGGTTGGTTTGAACCTACTCAACAAGTTAAAATATATTGGCTTGAGAACGGTATTTTAAAAAATAAAGACTTAGAAAAATTTTATAAACAAAATGAAAGAAACGACATTAAAATTAGCTTACACGATAGGTCAATTTTATTGACACATCCTAGAGGTGAAGCAAGAACTTACATTATAAAAGTTAATTTAATAGGAAATTTCGGTAAAACAAATTTGTATCTTTCATCTTTAAATGCTCAAATAAAGAAAGCTGAATATTTTAAGAATTTCTATCTAGCAATTCAAGGTTTTGTTTTTGCAAGTATAATCTTAATTCTTTATTTTTATTTTATATATAAGAAAAAATACTATCTATACTTAGCTATAACTCTTTTATGTACATATAGAATTACTTATTTTGTAACTGTAAGTAAATCTTTTCAGCCCTATTATACACTCTTAACTTTTTTTATAGGTTGGATTCAAATTATAATGTCATATGAATTTTGTGTGGATTTTTATAATATTGGCAAAAAGTATAAATATTTTAGATATTTTAATAGAATACTACAAATCTCTTATTTATTACTTTTGATTTTGCAATTCTTTAATATAATAGATATGTCTATATTTTTAAAAATGAGATATTGGAATTCATTAATCATAACCTTCTTGATGTCAGGTTTTATAGCCTATCTTGTATTAAAAAAAGAAAGGTTCGCTTTTTGGTTTTTGATAGCTAGAATTCCTATGACAATGAGTTATGTAAATGCCCTTAGCGAAGACTATTTAAATTTTACTTTATACTCTTTTAGAGGAGATGTTGATATTATTATTTCAAATTTTACATGGCCCATATTATTTTTAGCTATACTTCTAATAAGAGCTAGAGAACAACAGGCTGAGATAGAAATAGCATCTAATTCAGAAGAGTTTATTACTTCTCTAAGAGGAGCAGCTAATATACAAGAAATATTAAATAAGTTAATTGTTAATATTAGAAAATATGTAGATTACGATAATGCAATTGTATACATTAAAGATAATACTACCTACCATTTACTTTCAGCTCCTTTATTCAAAATGAGTGATGAAGATATAGAAGAGATAACAAAATTAATAAATAAGGTTCCTAGAGGAGATTATTTAATCTCTAGAGACATTGGTTCTGATCCTTTATTCAACAATTATATTAATAGTAGTTATTATACCTCAGCTATGATAGCGCCTCTAAATGTAGCAGAAGAAAACATAGGAGCAATAATATTTTTAAGTTCTAAATATAATGCCTATAGTTCTACAGAATTAGGTTTTGTTAAAGACTTTGCTTACAGGGCAGCTATTATTACTGATCATCATAAGCAATTAAAAGTAATAAGTGAACAAAGAAGTAAAATTGCAGTTGAAGAAAGTGTAAGACTTTTCCAACAAATGGTAAGTAATGAGATTAAATCACCTATATATGCTGTGAAAAATTCTATTCATGCTTTAAGAGCAACGTATGAAAAGAAACATGGAACTTTAGATGGAGATTTAAAGGAATATGTTGAATGTATGGAAAATGCTGTAAGAGAAGCTGTAGATGAAGTAGAAGAAAGCTTAAGTGTGATAAGTGAGAAGAGTCAAAAATTTGAAATTTCCTACTTATATGATGCTTTAGCCTATGCAAGAAGGATATGTCAATTTGAAGGTATCGATCTAATTGAGGAGAAAAATTTTGCTCCTAATTATGTAATAAAAGGACCTAAAAAAGCTATAAGAAATGCTTTAAGATTAGTTTTCAAAAATTCTTTAGATTCAGTACAAGATATTGAAAAAGAAGGAAAAACTATAAAAATAGTTTATGAAGAAGACGGTGGAAAACTAAAAATTAGCTTATGGGATAATGGAAAAGGTATGAAAAAAGAAGAAGCGGATAAAATATTTGAAATATTCATTCCAGGAAGAGAAGGAAGAAAAGGCCAGAACTTAATGGTAGCAAAATCAGTAGTAGAAAGAGTAAATGGCCATATAGAACTTGAATCAGAAGAAGATAAATATACATTAGTCAATATGCATATGGATGTACTAGTAAAATAGTTTAGTGTAAATTGATTAATGTTTTAGTTTAATGTATAATCTTGTTTACATCTTCTTTTACTTTTAATGAAGTTTAGGCAGGAGAAAAAATGAAAAAAGAGAAAAATATTAAGAATGAAATATCTCCTAATGAACAAAGTATTCGTTCAAAGGCTTCTCTTGAAAAAAATAAACTTCATCCGCTAAAAAATGATAATCAAGAAAAAGATTTCAAAGATTTGAAAGAGGAAATAACTTCTATCCTTTCACAAAATAATTTAAATTTTTCTAAAAAAGAGATAAATATCCTAGCCATAGACCCTCGTGAAAGTTACGTAGCTGACTTAGGATATTTTATTAAAATGTTCATAGAAGAGATGAAAGATGAAGGAATTGATATAAAATCATATAAATTTAGGCGTCCCGAAGATCTCAAGATGGAAAGAAAACCAATTCTCTATGATATCTTCATTTTAAATTTCAGAGTAGGTCCTACTGGTTTTACAGAAAATGAAATCAAGGCATTAAGAGAAAAGAAAATCTCTGCTGTAAATAAACCTATATTTCTACTTTTTGTACCTACTGCAGAGATGAAATGGGAATTAAGGCATTATAGCCCTATTGGCGATATTATAGACATGTATCTTGAAATAACATCTAGTTACTGCTATGGCGATACTTGTTTAAGAGAAGCACTTATTATGATTTTAAAAGAAAATAAAATTCTAAAAGCTAATTATTCAATTAAAGAAGAAAAAAGGACAAATTTATATGGTACTTATGAACAAGAAGCAGAGAGAATTGAAAAAGAGATAGTAGGCGGAAAAATTACAAGTGAAATGGAAGAGGATGGAGAACAAATTCCAGAAGAAGAATTTGTAACTTAACATCCTTATTTTTTTATTTTTATAAATTTAGGTGAATTATGATTAGTATAATTGGTTTAGGAAATCCAGGATTTAAATATGAAAAGACAAGACATAATATAGGATTTATAGCTTTGGACTACATCTCCAAAGCTTTATCTTCTTCTCCTTTTCTTCCTAAATATTCAGGCTCAATTTCTCATGGTGAAATCGAAGGTAAAGAATTTAACCTTTTCAAACCCTTAACATATATGAATTTGAGTGGGAAAGCTGCATATCAATTGAAAAAAGATATTAATTTAGAGAACAAAAATATAGTTGTTTTATATGATGATGTAGATTTGCCTTTAGGTACTTTAAGAATAAGATCTAAAGGGAGTTCAGGTGGTCATAATGGAATAAAATCACTTATAGAATCTATAGGAGAAGATTTTATAAGGCTTAGAATAGGAATAGGAAAACCTACTCAAGATTCTAAAGACTATGTACTAGAAAATTTTAAAAAAGGTGAACTAGAAAAAATTTCTGCTATTTTACCCTCTATAAATAATGCAATTGAATTGATTATAAAAGGTAAAAGCTTAGAGGAGGTAATGAATGCTTATAACAGATCTTTATGATTTTATGTCAGAAAAAATAATTTTTTGTGTTGATAAATTACTGAAGGTATCTTTTATACTTATATCTTCAAGTATTTTAACTCATTTAATAAAAAAGAGTTTTAAAAGTGTATCTAAGAGTGACAAATTTGATATAACTTTTGTCTATTTCTTACAATCATCTTTGTTAGTCTCTTTAAGAGTCTTAACATTTATAATAGTATTAAATATTTTTGGTATAAATATAAATAATCTTTTAACTCTAATAGGTGCTGTAGGTGTATCTCTCGGACTTGTTTTTAAAGATAGTCTTGTTAGTGCAGCTTCAGGATTTATAATTATATTTAATCGTACTATAAGAGCGGGAGATATAGTTAAAGTTGGAGAAATTGAAGGTTTAATTAAAGAAATACAGTTAATGCAAACTATTATTAAAACAGAAAAAGAAAATGTTATAATACCTAATAATTACTTTGTAAATAATTTTATAAAAATCATAAAATAAGAGGTTAAAAATGAATGATAAGTTGGATGTTTCTAAATATTGGCAAGAAGTTGAAGATGACCTTTTTGTAATAAAGGCAGATGGTTTAGAAGATTTCAGAGCAGTAATGGGAGCTAAAACTAGCAGGGCTTCTGATCTAAATATAAGAGCTAATATAGACAAAGAAGGATTAGAAAAGTTTCTAAAAATGAATCTAGCAGGTTATGGTCATGCTTCAATTGGGGAAATGGCCTTTCCTACTGTACATCATAGAGGATTTGGATGGATAGGTGCTTGGTTAGTAGAAGATGATCCACTTTTTGTAGGACAAGAAGTATCTACAAGAGCTGTAGATATGAGACAAATTCCTAAAGCTTCAGAAATTTGTTATGATGCTCCAGCTTTTTTGAAAAAACAGCATGATTTCTTTTGGAATATTTTCAATGAATTAGATAAAGAAAATCAAGAGACAAAAGGATATAAATATGACCAAATTAGATGGGCACTTCCAGGAACAACTAAATTAGGTGTTACTTATATGATGAATGCAAGAGCTGCTATGAGACACCTTGAAAGATTGTCTTCAATACCATTTACAAAAAAAATATCTGAAAATTTTATGAAAGGTATTCAAAATTGTGCCCCTTTTGTTTATGATGCTTTAGTTAAAGGTCCTAGAACTATCCCTCACAGATGGACAAAGTTAGATAAAATAAAAATTAATAAAAAAGATCTTGATTTCCATAATTCTATTAAAGTAGAGGCACCTCTGAATTTAGAAGAGATGGAAATGTTTAAAAAAATGCAAGAGGTAAATCCTAGAAAAAGAAAAGATTACTTAGATCCTATCTTCAAGACTTTAACCCCTTTTAAAGTTACTATTATTTGTTCCATAGCTTCTGCAAGAGACTGGCATAGACATAGACCAGTGATGCCTTGGACTATAAAAATCGTTGAAGACGAAAATGGGCAACCTTTTATAGCACCTTGGTATGAAATGAAAAATGTTGAAGGATTACAAAGAGAAATATCCAATTATATATTAGAGGGGTATAGTAAAGTTCAAGATATTATGAACAGCGAAAATAGTTATCAAGCCTTATATTTTCTGCCTTATGGTGCTTTAGTAGCAATAGAATGTCACGCTTCACTTCCAGATTTGCTTTATATGTTCGAATTAAGAGCTGCAGCAGGAGGAAATAATTTTGAGTATAAAGCTCATGCTTTAGAGGGAATAAAGCAAATAACTAAAATAATGGGATCAGCTTTTACTACCTACCACTCTTTAGACAACGTTTTAAAGAACAGCTAGGTTAATTCTTAGCAAGGGGGAGGCTAAGATGAAAAAATTAATATTTTTCATTTTTATTCTAAGTTGTACAGGAAATAAAGAAAGATTTAAAGGAAATTTTGATAGAAGAGGAAATACGGAATTTAATCATGATATTGATAGCAAAAATGGATTTACAGAAGAATCTTTAGCAGATGAAGCTGAAAAAGCAATTGAAAATGATAATCTGTCAAAACTTAAAGAACTTTTTTCAAAAGGATTAAGAATTAATAGAAAGTACAAAGGCAAGTCTTTATTATTTAGAGCAATCGAAGGTGATAAGAAAGTATGTACTAAATATCTATTATCACAAGGTGCAATAATTAGTGAAGAATTTGATAAAAGTAGTTTAAGAGATAAAGAAATAGGATGGGGAGAAGTTACAATCTCATCATGGCAAAGGTCACCTTCTTTAGACGAGTTATCAAAAGGTATATCCATTAGAGAATTGAAAGAACGTCAAAAGCAGTTCATTGAGGATATATTTATAAAATTAAATCATAGACATTGCAAAGATGAAGAAAAATATATTTTGAATAGAATATTAGCAGGTGCTAATATTAACGAACTTGTGGAAGAAATTATTGATTACAGATACAGTTCTCTACATGCTTTAGCCTCTAGAGGTACCAAATTAATATTAGAAGAGTTTCTTAAGAGATATGAATGTGATGTAAATGAAGTTGATAATGAAGGTCGAACTGCACTTTCTCACGCGATGGAAGGAAATATAATATTTGCTAAAGCTTTATTGGAAAATGGACTAGACCCTAATATCCATAAATCTAACAATTTAAGCTATGCGCCTACAGTATATGCTATTCATAATTGGTTAAGCCATGAAGACGTAGAATTTTTGGAACTTTTAATTCAAAAAACTTTTAGAGAAGATATATTAAAAGAATCTTTAAAAGTTTTACAAAGTGATAAATTTAAAACTAATTTAAAAAACACTATTACCATTTCAATGAAAAGAATAGAAAGAATAGAAGACCAATTAAAAATTACCTCAAACGAAGATTTATTAAAGTTAAAAAAAGAACTAAATGAAAATACTACAAAAATTAGGAAAATGATAATTTTAAAAGAAAATTTAGAAAAAAATTGTTATAAAAATTCTATTACAAAAAATATTCTGTTTACAGAAACTACTTTTTAGTAGTTTTTTTATTATATTTTTTTATTTAATTGACAACATATTTCAAATATTGTATAATGTACTTCGTTAAGCTTAATAAGTAGTTCGGAGCATAGCGCAGCCAGGTAGCGCACTTGCC
>JAEWOZ010000012.1 GCA_023399505.1 Fusobacteriota bacterium
ATTACTATACTGTCCCTCTTTTCAATTTCTATTTCCTCGTCTGAAATCTCTTTAAGAAATTCTTGAAGAGTAGAAGTTTTGATAACAAAGATTCCTTTTTCTTCTACATGTGCTGGTACACTGCTAATAACATTTATATCTAGATCTGTGCCCCTTATTTCTATTTCTTTTTCTTTAGCTTCTATAAAAGCACCTGAAACTACAGGCATTGTTCTATTATCTCTTATTACAGAAGAGACATTTTGAAGAGCTTTGAGCAACTTCTTTCTTCCAATCCTAAATTTTGCCATTTGTCACTCCTTAAATAAATAAAAAATTCTAAATATAATTTTATCACAGTAGTAAATATTTATCAAAAATTATTATTTATTAATAAACTCTAAAATAGCCTCTACATCTTTATTTTCATATATTATTGAATAAAGCAGATCTATTATTTTTGCTTCTATTTTTTCTTTTTTACATAATTCGTAAATAGCTTTTAGAGTTACAACTCCTTCTGAAACTTCAGACATATTATTTATTATTTCAGAAATTTTTAAACCTTTTCCTAATTTCTCACCAACTGATCTATTTCTACCATTTAAACATGTGACAATCAGATCACCTACACCTGCCGCAGTTAAAAAAGTAGAATATTTTGCACCAAAATGATTGCTTATACTAACCATTTCATTCAAAGCATATGTTATTAAAGCAGCTTTAGTGTTATAAGAATATCCTAATCCTTCTATAATTCCATAAGCTATAGCCATACAATTTTTTAAAGAAGCCGCTAACTCTATACCTACTAAATCATCGTCTATATCAATTTTTAAAAAATCATTCTCAAATAAATCTTTAACTTTTAGAGCATTTTCTCGAATTTCAGAAGATGCAACCATTAATGAAGGTTCTTTATTAACTATATTTAATGCATGTGTTGGACCGTATAAAGCTACTACATTTTTGTTAAAGATTTCTTCTTTAACAACTTGAGAGAGCCTTTTAAAAGATTTTATTTCTATTCCTTTTGAAAGTATTACTATAGTAGTGTAATCATAGAAAAATTTTTTGAATTTTATAACCACTTCCCTTATAGCTTGTGCAGAAACAGCTAAAACAATGAAATCAAAATTTTGCTCTTGAAATAAATTTACTATCTTTAGATTATCAGGAATAAAAATATTAATATTTGGATGTTTTCTATTTTTTTTCAAGAAGTTAATTTTTTCCTCATTTCTATCCCATAAAGTTACATCATAATTTTTATTAGCTAAAAGTGAAGCCATAGTTGTTCCAAATACACCTGCTCCTAAAACTAAAATTTTATACAAATATTCCTCCTAATTAAAAAATTCTTTTTCAAAAATTTTATCATAAAAAAAAGAAAATAAGGTTTTTATTTTCTTTTAATTATTTAATCTTAAGATTATTTTTACCTACTTCTAATTCTAAGTTTTTTACTGATTCTTCAATTTCATTTTTGAATCTAATACACTCTTTTAATTCCTCAACTACCTCTCTAAAAGAAACAGGAGGCTCTTTAGGTTCTTCTTTAAGTTTACTATAATTTTCCTTCTTTCCAGTTCTATTTTTATAATTTTCTAAATCTATCTCGTATATTCTATAATCTTTTAAAAGTAGATATATTCTTTTTAGTTTTTCACTAAATTTTGATATAGAAAATTCTATATCTCCTACACTTTTTTGGATTCTTTCTTCAACCTTATTGCTTTTTAAATCGTTTAGTCTAGAAGCTATTAAAGTCTTTTTTATTTTTTTACCAAATACGACTCCTGAGACTTTCTTTCTAAATTTAGATAAAATGTTGTTAGAAGATGAAGATGATGCTAATGATTCTTCGTCCAGATACTCCTTAAAATCAGGATCTTGAAGCATAAGATTATAATCTCTATCATTTACTCTTTCATCTTTTAGAATTTCTCCTGTCAAATTTTGGTAAGTCTTTACAGTTATCCTATAAAGGTTATTAATCTCTTTATATCCAACCCTTTCTTCATTCAAATAGTTAATCCATCTACCTTCTTTAAAAATTTCATTTATTAATTCATAAAGCTCAGTATGCGGTAGATTATGCTTAACTCCAAAGCCTGAAACTAAGGCACTAATTGAAGGCGAAACAGGAGATGCTGCACCTAATCTTAATGATAGGTCAACAGCTGTTTGGGCTAAAGTACCAACGGTTTTTTGTCCAATTTTCTTTGATTTTCTTAAATTGATCTCTTTACCTTTTAAAAATTTAGCACCAGCTGCAATTAATATTTCAACAACCTCTTTTTGGCTTGAATCCATTGCAACAAGAATGGCTTTATTCATCTCTTCATCTGTTGAATCTGGATCCACACCTAATCTTAACAACTCAATAACAATTTTATCTTTACCTAAGGCTGCTGCAACAGCTAAAGGACTAGGCATCCTCTCTTTTACAGGATCATATTTAAGTTTTAAGAATTTTTCTCCAATATAATTTTTTTCTAATAAATAGTTAAAAACTTTATCTCTTTTAGCTATACAGTATGTAAGTGGATTTAATCCATCATCATATCTAACTTCTAATCCACCTTTTATATTCATTAAGAAGTCAATTATGTTTTTCAACTCAAAATCTATAGCATAGAAAATTAAATTTCTACCTTTATTATCTTTTTTGTTAAAATCATAAGCAGCTTTAATTTTATTAATTAACTCTTTTTTTGAAAGCTTACCAGAATCAATTTTTTCGTAATGTGATGAAGAAGCAGAAGCAAGAGCAGAAGAAGGTTTTTTTCCCTTAATTTTTGGTCCAACTGAAGCTTCAATTCCCTCTTCGTCTAAAATACTATTTTTTAATAGGCTATCTTTTTTAATAATTCCATCATGATATTTAAATATTTGATCTACTTCATTTGATAAATTATCCTCTGCAAAAGGATTACTTGGAATGTAAGCAATTTTCTTTATTTCTATATATTTTTCTTTTGGAAGCTCATAAAGATAGATAAACAAAAGAAAAAAAAGCTTTTCTTTAAGATCTCTTTCTAAATTTTCATTGTTTAGAATCATCATGAATATATCTCTATTCTCTTCATCATACCAATCCCTTATTTCCTTGGGATTTGACGAAACTTTAGACAGAAAAATCTTTAAATTTTCTCTGTCTGATAATTTGCTGATCAATTCAAGATTAGGCTTAGTAATTCTAGCTTTATAATTACTATTATTTAGCGTAGCCTTGTTTTTTGAACAACCTAATAAAATAAAAATTAATGTTGATATATACAATTTTCCCTCCTATATATTATAATTTAGTATATTACATTAATATTCCTTTTTCAAAAATTTTTTAAAAATAAAAATAGATAAAATTTTAATCTTACCTATTTTTATTTAATTTTCTCTATTTCTTTATCATATAAAAAACTTTGCTTGTTTTTTATATGATATTAAATTTTAAAATTTATAAGTTTAAAGCATCATAAATTCCTTTCGTATTATTAATTTTAATAAAAGGCTTTCTCTTCAAGTATAAGTATAAATAAACCATTTATTTACTAATTTAATTCTAAAATATATATCTTAGAATTATCAAAATAAGTTTTTATATTCATTTTTTAAAATATTAGTTATTATTAAATAACGCTTTATATTTATTGATAAACTTATTGTTTCTTAAAGAAGAGGTATAATTTAGTATATCGCTTAATTGGCTTTCTATATT